>NZ_JFJV02000001.1:0-1385 GCF_000611145.1 Cupriavidus sp. SK-3
GACCATGGGCGAGATCGTGCAGGCGGTCAAGAGCGTGACAGACATCATGGGCGAGATCAGCGCGGCATCGGCCGAGCAGAGTTCGGGCATCGAGCAGGTGAACCAGGCGGTAGCCCAGATGGACGAGGTGACGCAGCAGAACGCGGCACTGGTGGAGCAGGCTGCTGCCGCCGCCGGTTCGCTGGAAGACCAGGCCACGCGCTTGCGCGATGCGGTGGCCACCTTCCGCGTCACCATGCGGCCGGAAGCGCGCCCGGTACGGGTGGGCCAGGGCAGCGCCCAGCGGCTTGCGCAAGCCTGACGCGGCCAGGTATCCGGCCAAGGCAACAAGTTGAAGCAGTCAGTCTCAAGCACTGTTCCAGAAAAAAAGTAGCACCTGTCGTTCGCATTGCCGGCAATCCGCTGGCACGGGCAGACGGGGCACCCGGTCAAGTCATTCAGAAAATGAGAGGTGGTCTGCATGCAATGGTTCAATCAGCTGCGCGTCACGACCAAGCTGGTCGTTGGATTTCTGGTCGTGTCGCTTATCGGCGTGGTGATGGGTCTGCTGGGCGTCGTCAATATGGGGCGCATGGCTGACTGGACCGGCAAGATCTATAACGATGACTTGCAGGCGCTCAAGGCCGTGCAGTCCGGCAATATCAGCCTGCTCTATGGCAGCCGCGCGCAGATCGCCCTGTTGTCCGCATCGACCATGGGCGAGCGTGCCGCCGAGAAAGACCAGATCGAGAAATCGCTTGGCATGCTGGACGAGAGCATGAAGCGGGCGCGCCAGGCATTCATCCAGCCGGAAGGCCTGGCCCTGGTCAAGCAATACGATGCCTTGCTGCCGGCCTACCGCGAGCGGTTGGGCAAGTATGTGGCGCTGGTGGGCAAACAGCCGCTCGATACCTCGCAGTTCGAGAGCCAGGTCTTTAGCGAGAGCGCCGACCTGATCAAGGAGAGCCGCGCGCTCGAGGACTTGATGGCCAAGATGGTCAAGCGCCGCGACGACCGCGCGCTGGCCAATATGGAAGAAGCGCGCGGCGTCTACGAGGGTACGCGCCTGTGGATGCTGGGCCTGGTGCTGGGCGGCCTGGCTGTCTCCGTGCTGCTTGGCGCATTCCTCGCCCGCACGCTGTCGCGCCAGCTGGGTGGCGAACCGGCCTACGCCGTGGCCATCGCCTCGCGTATCGCCGAAGGCGATTTTTCCGCGGAAGTGAAACTGCGCAGCGGCGACAAGGACAGCCTGCTGCACGCCATGAAACAGATGCAGCAGCAACTGTCCACCATGGTGCGCGACTTCAAGGAATCGGCAGAGTCGATCGCCTCCGCTTCGCGCGAGATCGCCGCGGGCAACAGCGACCTGTCGCAGCGTACCGAGCAGCAGGCCGCGTCGCTGGAAG
>NZ_JFJV02000002.1:0-3602 GCF_000611145.1 Cupriavidus sp. SK-3
CCGCGACCTTGGTGGCATTGCAGCCGGTGTCAAAGCATTGGCCGCGGAACTATCTGCGGTTCCCGACTATGTCTCCTAAGTTCCAGAAGGCTCGCTTTTCGTAGGCGCACAGCTCTAAGGATATCGAGATAATCTACTTCTTCCAGCCGGGTCCTCGACATCGGCGAAGGAGTTCATCGTGAAGTACCTTGTTCATCATGACGCTGTGCTCGCACAGCCTCCAGAAGGCCCTCTTGTTCCCTATCTTGAATCGTTCGCGGTATGGGTAAGTGAGCAGGGGTACACCGCGTGTTCCCTGCGTTCGAAAGTACGAACTGCAGCAGGCTTTAGCAAATGGCTTGAACATAATGGCGTCGGTATTCGAAGAATCCGAGCTGAACACGTCACGGCATATCTGCGCTATCGTGCACGAATTTATCGATCTAAAAATGGTGCACAGACTACGCTTGAGAGCCTGCTGCACTTTCTTCGTAGCAACCAGATCGCTCCGGCCGAGCAGGCATCTGAGCGTCTACGATCTCCAATCGAACTTTGTCTACAGGACTACGTAACATATTTACGTGAGGTACGCGCCCTAGCCGAAGGGACGATCATTACATACGTACCGTTCGTCCGCGCCTTCCTGGTTGAGTGCTTCCGCGATGGCAAGGTCACACTTTCGTGCCTATGCGCCCGCGATGTTCTGCGATTCGTGCGACATCACGCGCACCATCTGCGTCCGGGTCGGGCAAAGAACATGACGAATGCACTGCGATCCTTTCTTCGTTATGCATCTTGTCGCGGTGACGTTGCACTTGATCTCGCTGCGGCCGTGCCGGTTGTTCCTAACTGGTCGATGCCGGATATTCCACGGGCAATTGCACCGGATCAGACCCGAAGACTGCTTGCAAGCATTGATCGACGGACTGCGGTCGGTCGTCGTGACTACGCCATTTTGCTTCTACTTGCTCGACTTGGACTACGCGCGGGGGAAGTCGTGGCTCTCGAACTTGAGGATATTGACTGGACAGAGGGGTGCCTGACTATCCGCAGCTGCAATGGCTTGCACAACGAATTGCCTTTGCCAACGGACGTCGGCACAGCAATCGCTGCATATTTGCGCAATGGCCGACCGTCCAGCAGTTGTCGGCGTGTATTCTTGCGGGCCAGAGCACCGATTACCGGGTTTACGAGCTCAGCCGCAGTTGCCAACGTTGTTCGCCATTCGCTCCGGCGCGCCGGCATTGATGCGCCGACAGGAGGGGCGCATCAATTTCGCCATGGATTTGCGACCGACATGCTGCGCCATGGCGCGTCTCTCGACGAGATAGGCCAGCTCTTGGGACACAATTGCCCGCAGAGCACTACGATCTACGCGAAAGTCGATATCAAGGCCCTTCGTAAGCTGGCTGTTCCGTGGCCGGGAGGTAAGCGATGAACACGCTCCGTCAAGCGGTGTACGAGTACGTTAACGTAAGACGTGACTTGGGTTTCAAGCTGGACAAAGCAGAGAGGGGCTTGCGCGACTTTGTCGCGTTCATGGAGCGTCGCCACGCGACCTATATCACGCAGTCTCTGGCCCTCGAATGGGCCCTGCAACGATCTGACATGCAACCGGCAAGTTGGGCGAAACGACTCGGCTTCGTGCGTTCATTTGCACGTTATCGCAGTGCTACCGATCAGCGCACCGAGATACCAATGCAGGGTCTGCTTCCGTTTCGGACGACACGTGCGCGGCCGTATCTGTACTCGGATAGCGAGATTCGAGAGCTGCTCGCCGCTGCGCTTCAGATGCCCTGCCGCACCCAACTCGATAAACTGCAGCCGTGGACCTATTACTGCCTGTTTGGGCTATTGAGCGTAACCGGCATGCGTTTGGGCGAAGTACGCGCCCTTCAGCTTGAAGACGTGGATTTGGCAGCCGGCGTATTGACGATCCGCGGAAGCAAATTTGGCAAGTCCAGACTTGTGCCTTTGCATGCCTCGACCTGCAAGGTTCTGACGAGCTATATCGCGCGGCGGAAACGCCATTGGCAAGGGATACCAGTTTCATCCTACCTATTCGTTTCCAATAGGGGAAACCAGCTGAACAGTAGCCGGATTCACCGCGCTTTTTATCAACTATCCCGGCAGATCGGACTGCGCGGCGTGTCTGATAGCCACGGTCCACGGTTGCATGACATGAGACACGTGTTTGCGACCAGAACGCTCGTACGCTGGTACCAGCGCGGACACGATCCTGAGCGTCTCTTGCCCGTCCTGTCAGCCTACCTAGGTCATGTTCGCGTCGCCGATACACAGTGGTATCTCAGCGCCTCGCCGGAACTGATGCGCGAGTCGATGCGACGATTCGAACAGTATTGGGAGAACCGATCATGAACACGTCCACCAGCTTTGCTCCGCTGCTGGAGCGTTTCTTTATACAGCGCCTGATGCAGCAGCGCCAGGCAAGTCCTCACACGATCGTCTCGTATCGCGACACCTTCCGTCAGTTTCTGAAGTTCGCCCAGGGGTGCCTGCATAAGCCACCATCAAGTATGGACTTCGATGAGATTGACGCCCCTTTGGTCCTCGCGTTTTTGGAGAATCTGGAGAAGCACCAAGGCGTATGCATTCGCAGCCGCAATCTTCGCCTCACGGCAATCCACTCGTTCTTCCGCTATGCGGCGCTCGAAGCTCCGGACCATTCCGCACAGATCCAGCGTGTGCTTGCAGTTCCAAGCAAACGCTTCACCCGCACGCAGATCAACTTCCTGACACGTCCCGAGGTCGACGCACTCCTTGATGCGCCTGATCAACGTACCTGGACCGGCCGCCGTGATCACGCCTTCCTTCTGGTGGCTGTGCAGACCGGCCTGCGCTTATCGGAGATGACTGGAGTCAAACGCGACGACCTGGTTCTCGGCGCTGGCGCTCATGTGCGTGTGATTGGCAAGGGTCGAAAAGAGCGCAGTACCCCGATCACGACGTCAACGCGCGCCGTGCTGAAATCGTGGTTGCGCGAGCCTCAACGGGGTAATGACGGCCTACTGTTTCCCAATACTAGAGGTGGACGTCTCAGTGTTCACGGCGTCCAGTATCTGCTAAACAAGCATCGCGAGGCGGCGTCAAGAGATTGTCCATCCTTGAAGCAGAAGCGGGTCACCGTCCACTGCTTAAGACATACGATGGCCATGGACCCACTCCAGTCCGGTACTTCTCGTTCAGTGATTGCATTGTGGCTCGGACATGAGTCTGTGGAAACCACGCAAATCTATCTGGAAGCGACGCTTGCGATGAAGGAGCAGGCGCTTGCGAAAATATCCCCGCTACACAGTAAGGCGTTGCGCTTCCACCCGACAGACCGGCTCCTCGACTTTCTGAACAATCTGTAGGGTCGCGAACTATCTGAGTAATCATCGCACTATCCTTGGATAGGTCACGAACCCTGGTACATGGACGAGACATAGTCGGGAACCGCAGATAGTTCCGCCTATCTCTTCAACGACATAGGCGGAACACCTTGCCGATGCTGTCCGGCAGGCCGCTAACGGCCACCCCGAAGTTCTCGCAAGCGTGGCAGGCTTTCGCCTGGTCCTCGCCAACGCCGGTCGGGCCGTCAACCACCAGTTGGACACGGGTAT
>NZ_JFJV02000003.1:0-72 GCF_000611145.1 Cupriavidus sp. SK-3
CGAACCGCTCGTGGTCCGCGCTCCTTGGCTCCTCGACGGCGAGGTTCCTCCATCCGACAAGCCATCCGAACA
>NZ_JFJV02000003.1:153-918 GCF_000611145.1 Cupriavidus sp. SK-3
CCTTGCCCAGCGGAAAGAGGAGGCGGACCACGCAACTCTGCACGGAGGCGCGACTTCCCAAGTAACCTCGCTGCTTGAGTTCTTGCCAGATCAGTTCAGGAACGCGACAGCCCTGGACGATTCGTTCCTCGATATAGTCGCGATAGGGATCCAAAGGCGTCGGACGAAGATCTCCTTGGGCACCAGGTGCAGCGCCCCGCGCGACAAGGACTTTTCCTTGCCAATGATCGGTAGCACGATCGGGCGATCCTCACCTGGCAATGGCATCGGCGGCAGGCCGTAGGCCTCGCGATAGCGCGCCAGTTCTACGAGCAGTTCGTCCGTGGCTGTTGAGGAACGTTCCGCTAGCGGCGCCCGCTATATCCGCTACTAATCATATGGATCTAACCTGTTGATTTATATATGGAATCTGACATTCCTGGATGCTTTTGGCCGTTGTGCAAGAGCAACGCCATTTTCCGGCCATGTCCAACGATTCCGCTAATACGGCGCGGCGGATCATTAATTCAGCTAACACGGGCTACGCGGAGCCGGCGTCGGCGAAATTCTATTGCTGGCCGGGCAGGGCGGACGGGGAGGGTGATAGTTCGAGGCATGCGTATGACCTCGCGAAAGATCGGAAAAATAGGGGGTATTCTGGCGATCCGCGTTCACGCCACGACCCGCGCGCCAGGGAGATCTCCATTGGAAGCACTCGCGACCATCGGCAGGAGAAGAGCGTTTTTCCTTCATCTATCCTGGCTGGCACCCACATTTGCGGAATTT
>NZ_JFJV02000003.1:968-21523 GCF_000611145.1 Cupriavidus sp. SK-3
GTCGGGATGGCGAGCATCACCCTGACGCGAAAAATGCAATTAATCGCCAGGGTTCCAACTCCAACCTTAACCCGGGGTTCTGGCAGACGCACTGCATGGCCGGATGGACATGTTGAGCAAATCACGACCCTTTTGCGCGATACAGCAGAAGTGCCTGGAAGACTAATGTTGCCCCCGAAGAATGTAGCTCTTCGGGGGCAACAGCAATGTGCTTAACGCTGTGGCAATCCACGCCTTGCCACGACCATCGCCTCCGTTAGAATCTTCCTATCGCCGATGTGGTTAGCCATGACCAGCAGCAGGCGTGCCTGGAACAGGAGTGCATTCTCCTCCGACAGATCGCGCTGGCAACCGATCAGCTCCTCGTAGAAGCCGTCTGGATCCGAGATGTTGGCTTGATGCTCAAGCGCCATGATGTGCCCCTCCTTTAGTGACCAACTGCACGATGAATGGCTGCTCTGATCCAGTCCACGTCAAACTCGCGCCAGCGTGCCGCCACATGCTGATCCGGCCGAATCAGATAGGTTGTGCCTGGGCGGCCGTCATAGCGCTCCGCAAGCAATCCCTCCGAATCGAGCAAATCGCGGCCTACCTGTAGGACAGACACATCGAAGCCGGGCAGATTTACCTCATGCGGGTTTTCGCTGCCCCCAAAAACGAGCAACGAAAAGCCCGACGGAAGCGCATTGAGGAACCAAACAGCGCGCCCGCCCACTGTTACGGGGGCATCGGCGCAGTTGGTGCCAGGACACATCCTGCTATCGAACTCGCCAGCGTCTGCCGTGTTCAGCGACGAGCTCACGTAGGGCGTCGGCGTCGACAAGCGTCCACTGTTAACAAGACCGCGGGCAAAGGGCTCGGTCTCGGCAAGCTGGAGCGTGGCATCACGCAGGAGACGGCTGGCCCGGCTCTTCGGCGTAATGAAATCTGTTGATCTGGTCGAGTTCCTGAGGTTGTCGTCCGCAGCGAAGGCTCGCTCTTCGTGGTAGGTGTCGATAAGCGAAAACGGCGCCTTACCGTCCATGACGAGCTTAAGCTTCCAGATGAGGTTGTCGATGTCCTGAACACCAGTGTTGGCGCCACGAGCTCCGAACGGTGATACCTGGTGAGCAGCGTCGCCAGCGAAGAGAACCCGGTTGTAGCGGAAGTGGTCAACCCGCCGGCAGGCAAACTGGTAGACGGAAACCCATTCCAACTCGAACTCGACGTCCATACCGAGCATCGCCTGAATTCGCGGGATGACTTTCTCGGGCTTCTTCTCTTCCTCCGGGTCGGCGTCCCAGCCCAACTGGAAATCAATCCGCCAGACGTTGTCCGCTTCCATGTGCAGCAACACGCTTTGGTTACGATGAAAGGGCGGGTCGAACCAGAACCAGCGCTCGGCAGGGAAAGGCGCTTTCATCACGACGTCAGCGATCAGGAAGCGGTCCTGGAAGAACTGTCCCGTGAAATTTGCATTGACCATGCGGCGCGTATCGCTGTTGGCGCCATCGCAAGCGATAACCCAGTCCGCTTCCATGATGAACACGCCATCAGGCGTTTCAACGGTGAGACGGGTGTGATCGTTCTCCTGCGACAGGCTCAATAAGCGATGCTTCCAACGTAGTTCGATCTCTTCGCTCTGATGGCACGCATCGACCAAATACTCCTCCAGGTAGTATTGCTGGAGGTTGATCATGGCTGGCATCTTGTGTCCAGACTCGGGCAGAAGATCGAACTGGTAGACCAGGTCCTCATGGAAAAAGACCTTGCCAATCTTCCATTGGACGCCCTTCTCGACCATGCGTCCGGCGACGCCAATACGGTCCCAGATCTCGAGCGGCCGCTTCGCGTAGCAGAGCGCCCGCGAGCCAAGGCTGACCGTGTTGTTGTCGTCCAGCACGATCGCGCGGATGCCATGGCGGGCGCACTCCAGGGCGGCGGTCAGGCCGATTGGGCCAGCACCGATGATGACGACCGGGTGGCGGCGGACCTGTCCGGTGCGCTGCTCGTCCGTTTGCAGGTAGGGAAAGCGAGGGTATTCGTAAGCGTGAAGCATGCGACGTCCTCCAGGCTCAGGCGTGGCTCTGCGCTGTTTGGGAGAACTCCTTTTCGTGCAACCAGGCCGCTTGTCGGGGGGCGCGTCGCGTTTCCGCCCATTCCTCGAGCATTGCCCATTTCACGTCGTCGAGCTTGCGCATCTGTTCTTCGGTAGCGCAATCCGCTGCAAGCTCCACTCGGTGGCCGTTCGGGTCAAGGAAGTAGATCGACTTGAAGATGCCGTGATCGGTCAGGCCGGTGACCGGAATGCCTGCCGCCTCCAACCGTACCTTCGTGCGCTCCAGAACGTCCTCGCTGTCGACCTGGAATGCAATGTGCTGAACCCAGTCCGGGGTGTTCTGATCCCTGCCCATCGGCGGCGAATTCGGGATCTCAAAGAACGCCAGCACATTACCCTGGCCCGCATTCAGGAAGACGTGCATGTACGGATCTGGAGCCTTGGTGGAAGGGACACTGTCCTCGGCAATGGCAAGGACAAACTCCATGTCGAGGTGTTTCGTGTACCAGTCGACCGTTTCCTTGGCGTCACGGCAACGATAGGCTACGTGGTGTATGCGTTGGGTCAGCATGTTGTCTCCGGTGTCAATGTGTTCAAGCGCACTTAGATAGTAACAAATGTTACTGTAGTGAGCAGGTCCATCTTCGTCAATGGTGGTACAGGCAAAGTACTTGCCGTAAACCAAGAATATTGATCTAAATCAAAAACGACGATCTGGTATCATCTGATATTAAAATGGAGGTGATCGAGTCGTGGAACTACGCAAGTTCTTTCCTTACAGGCTGGCCCGGGTTGCAGAGATCGTCAGCCAGGCCACTGCCCAGGTATATGCGGAGCGCTTCGGACTGACCCGTGACGAATGGCGGATCGTGGCAGCGCTTGCAGGCCAGGGAGCCATGAAAACATCGTGGATCATGGAGAATTCGACGCTCGACAAAATGCGGGTGAGCCGCGCCCTCGCGCGACTCGAGAGGGACGGGCTGACGATCAGAACGTCTGACCCGGAGGATGGGCGTGCTTGGCTAGTCACCTTGCAGCCATCAGGGACTGCCCTCTACAGGAAGATTGTTCCTATGGTGGAGGCGCGGGAGGACTTTCTGTTGTCAGCACTGACCGAGTCGGAACGGGAGGTTCTGATCGCAGCGATCGATAAGGTGTACGACCGGGCGGCCCAACTGCTGCGTCAAGGTTGAAGTGACATCTTTGCATCGCCTTGGCCGTGCGTTGGAGTGCTCTCAGCCTTACTTCAGGATCCGAAGCAGCTCGATCGCGGCTGAGACCAAGTGCGCAGGCACACCGCGCCTCAAGGGCGCGATCAGTCCAGTGCTCGCAGCGCGTAGAATTCGGCGGATTTCATGCCGATTTCGTGCGAAAACTTGAGCGAAGTGATGCGCGCCCACCATAAGGGGTGCGCGCACCTGCGCGGTGTAGTGGGCCGACGATTTGCCATCCGGCATCGCATCCCTGCACTCGACACGACAAATCAGTTGGGTTTCGGAGCAGTCGCTGGTTGCGATAACGCGCGCGCCGCACGCCGATCCCTTGGCCGTGAGACGCCCATGAGCCAGAGGCGTGAAAGAGCAATCGACGTGCCGCAACATTCGTCCGACGGGCGCCCAGGCGAGCACCCATTCGGTATCGAACGGAAGGTCCTCATACAGCGCGCCCAGCCCTTGCGCCAGTGGTGCGAGGAGACAAAGCCGGATGCCGAGCCTGGCATGGACTACAGGCTCGGGGAGCTTCCGGAGCCAAGGCTTACCTGCAGTTGGCGAGCGACAATTATCAATGCGCCGGCGGCGCCAATCGGACCGATAAAGCGTCCCGGTTAGCGCCTCTTGCATGTGCGCCTGGCGGCCCATGCACCCGCCCCTGGGTTAGAGCGCCGCCGTCACGATGATTTCGACCAGCAGTTCGGGGCGTGCCAGCTTGGCCTCGCACGTCGCGCGCGTAGGTACAGCGTGCTCGGGGATCCATTCCTCCCAGGCGGCATTCATGCCGTCGAAGTCGCGGGCGATGTCCTTCAGCCAGATCTGCACCGACAGCAGCTTCTCTTTGTCGGCGCCGACGCTGGCCAGATAGCCGTCGATCTTCGCGAGCACGTCGCGGGTCTGGCCGGCGATGTCGGCGGTGGTGTCCCCGGCGGTGACGCCGGCTACGTAGACGATGTCGTTGTGGACGACCAGGCGGGACAGGCGTTTGGTGGATTGATAGCGCTGGATCTGGCTCATGTGCGATTCCTGTTGGTGGTTGGTTGAGGGTGGTGTGGTGGAGGGTGATGAAGACGGTATTGGCCTAACCGCGCTGGGTTGCAGCCTGCGTGCCCTGGGGTTTGCCAAAGCGATCGATGGCGAAGGCTTCGACAGGGAGTGAGGCATGCCCCTCGGTGACCAGTTCGGCAACGATCTGGCCTACGATGGGCCCCAGCTCAAATCCATGCGCGGAAAAGCCGAATGCATGCACCAGGTCGGGCGCTGTGCGGCTGCGGCTGATGACGGGGATATCGTCCGGCATGAAGGCTTCCACGCCCGCCCAGGCGCGGTTGATCGCAAGCGGGCCGAGGTGGGGGAACAGCGCGGTAACGGTCTGTGCGCTGGTCGCCAGCTTGAGCATGTCGACTTCGCCGTGGCGGGCTTTCGCATCCGCCTCGCAGCGCAGTCCGCCACCGATCAGCACAGTGCCGTTGGCGAACTGCTTGAACGACAGGGCCCGGCCAGTGGCGCCCAATACCGGTTTGACGAAAGGCGCAACACGGTAAGTGATCATCAGCATCAGGCCGCCGGCCTGCACCGGCACCGGCTCGCCGACCTGTGCCGCAAATTCGCCGGCCCATGCCCCCGCCGTGTTGACGAGATGGCTGGCGCTGAAGGTGCCGCGCTTTGTGCGGATTAGCCAGTGGTTTCCCATGCGCTCCACCTGCAGCGCCGGCGTGCCTTCGTGGATCGCCACGCCGGCGCGCTCGGCCGCGCGCCGGAAGCCAGTCACGGCGCGGTAGGGCAGGGCATGGCCATCTTCGTGCGCCCAGATCGCACCGGTGACATGGGGCGCTATGGATGGCACCAGTTCGCGCACGGTGTGGGCGTCCACCAACGCCTCGTGCGTGAATCCCAGCGCCTGTAACTGTGCCACGCGGTCACGCAGCACTTCCATCTCGGCCTCGCTCTCCGCCACCTTGAGCTGGCCGCTCGGTACGAAATCGGCATCGTCGCCGGTCAGCTCGGCCAGGCGGTGCCACAGCTTGCGCGCGGCGAGTGCAAGCGGGATCTCGGCCACATGCCGGCCCAGCGTGCGGACCCCGCCGGCATTCACCCCGGAAGCGTGCCGGCCGCAGTATTCCGCTTCGAGCAGCGTCACCCGCAGGCCGCGTCGCGCCAGTTGCAGCGCGCTGGAAGTCCCCTGCAGGCCACCGCCGATGACGATGACATCGGCCCCTAGTTTGGCATCAGGCTTCACGGGCAAGCTCGCCAAGGGTGATCGGCTTGATGGGCGGGCGGATACGGTAGTAGCCCACTTCCTGCGGCGGCACGCCGCGTGCCTGCGCGATGATCTCCGTTACGGTCAGCCCGCAGAGCCGGCCCTGGCACGGGCCCATGCCGCAACGGCCGAAGGACTTGGTCTGGTTGGGACCACCGCAGCCGAGTTCGACAAACGCACGGATCTCGCCGGCCGTGACCTCTTCGCAGCGACACACGACGACCCCGTCCGCCGGCACGCGGTTGGCGGCCTTGGGGCGATACAGCGCATCGAGGAAGGGGCGGATCTGCAGGTGCGAGCGCAGCGCCGCGAGGGCGGGCGCTGCGTGGCGGTCGCGCTCGGCGGCGTCCAGGCGGCCTGCCGCATGCGCGGCGGCCAGTCCGGCCAGTTCGCCTTGCAGGCGTGCTGCCAGCGCACCGCCGATGCCGCGCCCATCGCCGGCGATATAGATGCCGGGAATGTCGAGCGCACCCCATTGGTCCGCTTGCGGCTGCCAGCACAACTGGATATCGTCCCACCGATGCGCGGCACGCAGCGCCCAGGTGAACTGCGTATTGGGTACTACGCCCTGGTGGAGCAGCACGGTGCGGGTCTCGATGCGATGTTCGCGCCCGCCGCTGGTGAAGTGCAGCGCGCGCACCGCATCGTCGCCCTCGACGGCCAGGCCGGTGGCGCCTTTGTAGAAGGGCACGCCGCTCTTCCTGAGCGTGCGCATCAGCGCCAGGCCCTTCTTCAGGTAGCGCCAGCCCGCCAGCGCGCCGCCCAGGTGCGATAGCGCGCGGCGGTAGTCCGCGCCATCGGTGGTGTCGACGATGGCGCGGATGGGCACCCCGGCGCGCACATACTGCCACCCCAGCAGGTAGAGCAGCGGGCCACACCCGGCCAGCACCACCGGCTCGACGGGCGCGAGGTCGGCACTCTTGAGGAGGATTTGCGCCGCGCCCGCGGTCATCACGCCGGGCAGGGTCCAGCCCGGAATCGGGAAGGGCCGCTCCATGGCTCCGGTGCATAGGATGACCTGCCCGGCCTGCAGGCTCGCCACGCCGCCATCGCGCAGGTAATGCACGACACGCTCGCGCGTGACCTGCCACACCGCCGCGCCGGTGATGTGCAGTGCGCCGCTGGCGGCGAAGGCCTTGGCCAGGGCGGCGCCGGCCGCGTAGTCCGGCCCGAGGATGCGCAGCCGCTCCGGCGTGGCTGCCGTGATGGCACGATAGATCTGGCCGCCAGGGGCCTCCTGCTCGTCCAGCAGCACCACGCGCGCGCCGTGGGCGGCGGCGGCTACGGCAGCGCCCATGCCGGCCGGCCCGGCGCCGATGATGGCAATATCGCATTGCTGCTCAGACATGGTCGGCCTCCTTCTCGGTTGCGGTCACCGGCGCTGTGAACTCAATCTCAAGGTCGCGCGCGCCATGCTGGCTGCGCACGGTCATGCCTTCGCGCACCTGCACCAGGCAAGCCTGACGGCTTGGCTGGCCCTCGATCTCCATCAGGCATTCGAAGCACACACCCATCATGCAGTAGGGCGCGCGCGGGGCACCGCTGACCGGGGTGGTGCGCAAGGGCGTCACGCCGCTGGCCAGCAGCGCGGCAGCCACGCTGCGCCCGGAGGGCACACGCAGGGGCTGGCCGTTGAATTCGATCGTCACCATGACGGCGCCGTTGGCAAGCGGGCGGAACAGGGCTTCAGTGGGCATGATGGAAAACCTGGTTGGTATTGAGGAAGCGGTCGCCGGTGAATACGTCAATGCCCTCGGGCCTGGCGCCGCCGCTGACCCACGGCGCTACATGAAAGACATGGGCGGCGGCAAGCGTGACGCCGCTGTGGCAAGTGGTGACAAAGGCGCCGGGGCAAGCGGCGCTCTCCTGGTAGATCGGGAAACCGTCTGGGGTCATTACGCGCAGCGCACCCCAGGCGCGCACCAGCTTGAGACTGGCCAGCGCGGGAAAGCTGCGCACGCCGCGACTGGCGATCGCGCCGAGCACGTCCACCGTTGTGCCGTCATCGAACCCGACGTCTTCCATCGAGTCGCCTAGCTGGATGGTGCCCTCGTCGGTTTGCCGCACATAGGTGGTGGGATGATCGAGGAAGTGCGAGGCCCGCTCGCCGATCAGGACCTGGCCGCGGTTGGGCGCCACCGGAGCATGCAGCCCGATCTGCCCGGCCAGCGCGCGATTGCCCAGGCCGGATGCCAGCACAATGCGGGGCGCCTCAAAGCGCGTACCGCCGGCTTCCACGACAAAGCCCGCGCCATCGCGTGCGATCTGTCCTACGCCGTGGCGGGGCAGTATCCGTACGCCACGCTGCTGGCATGCCGTGTGCAAGGCACGTAGCAGCTTGAGAGGATTCGCGTGGCCATCCATCGGCGTGTAGCTGGCGCCGGCCACGTCCGGTCCGATGCCGGGCAGGCGCGCGCCCAGCATGTCGTGGTCCAGCATCTCGAACGGATAGTCGCCGCCAAGGTCGTCGCGAATGCGTTGCAGCCGCGCCTCGCGCGCCTGCATCTCCTCGGCGGAAAAGCAAAGGTGGAAACCGCCAGGCTGTTTGAGTTGCACATCGATGCCTGTATCTTCCAGCAGCGCGGCGGCCAGCGCAGGCCATCGCCGCGCCGAGCCCATGGTCCAGCTGGCATAGGGCGCCATGCCGTAGCCCTTGCCCTGGACCCAGACCAGGCCGAAGTTGCCGCGCGAGGCACGGAAGGCATCGTCGCCTTCGTCCAGCACGGTCACGCGCACGCCGCTGCGGGCTGCGCCGTAGGCGATGGCGGTGCCGACCAGGCCGCCGCCGATGACAATAAGATCGCTTGTGGTCATGATGAGAGTGGGTTGCGAAACACGCCTGCGCGGGCGTTCAGTTCTTTCCGATCAGCACGCGGTCGAGCCCGACGACGCGGTCCAGCAGCACCATCAGCACCAGTGTGCCGACGATCAGCACCGTGGACACCGAGGCCACCAGCGGATCGATGGTCTGGGCAATCTGGTTGTACATGGCCACCGGCAGCGTGGTGGTGCCCGGTGTGGCGACGAACACGGTCATGGTGAGTTCGTCGAAGCTCTGGATAAAGGCCAGCATCCAGCCACCCGCCACGCCCGGCAGGATCAGTGGCAGCACCACCCGCCGGAACGCCGTGAAGCGGCTCGCGCCGAGCGACAGCGCCGCCCGTTCCGCGTCGTGGTCCAGTCCGGTGGCGGCTGCCAGTACCAGGCGCAGCGCATAGGGCATCACCACCACCACGTGCGTCAGCGCCAGCCAGAAGAACGAGCCGCTCACACCCACCGTGGTGAAAAAGCGCAGGAAAGCCACGCCAAGCACTATGTGCGGGATCATCAGCGGCGACATGAAAAAGCCCATCAGCGCGCCGCGCCCCGGAAAGCGATAACGGGTGAGCGCCAGCGCGCCCGGCACGGCCAGCGCCACCGCGATGGTGGCCGAGGCCAGCCCCAGCCATAGCGACAGCCAGAACGCGTCGACAATCTCGTGGGCGTCGCCGATGGCGCGGAACCAGCGCAGCGAGAACCCGTCTGTAGGCAGGGAGATATAGCCCTTGCCAGTGAATGAGACCGCCACCACCACCACCAGCGGTGCTACGATGAAGGCGATGAAGAGGCTGTGGTAGAGCAGGGAAAACAGTCCGTTCTTGCGCATGATTTTCTTCTCTTGTTCTCTCTTCAGCCTTCGAACACCTGGCGGAAACGCCGCTCAACCAGCCGGTTGCAGCCCACGATGATGATCACGTTGGCGATCAGCAGCAGCACGGCGATAGTCGCGCCGAGCGGCCAGTTCAGCGTGTTGAGGAACTCGTCATAAGCTGCGGTGGCTACCACCTTGAGACGGCGCCCGCCCAGGATGGCCGGCGTGGCGAAGGCCGATGCCGCCAGGGCGAATACGATGATGCCGCCGGACAGGATGCCCGGCAGGATCTGCGGCAGGATGATGCGGCGGAACACAGTGAAGGGCGACGCGCCAAAGGCCAGGCCAGCGTTCTCGACCTGCGGGTCGAGTTTTTGCAGCGCGGCCCATACGGAAATCACCATGAAGGGGATCAACACGTGAGTGAGCGCGATCACCACGCCGGTCATGGTAAAGACAAGCTTGACCGGCTCGTCGACAATGCCCATCCATTGCAGGGCCTCGTTGATCAGCCCGTTGTTGCCTAGCAGGATGGCCCAGCCAAGCGTGCGCACCACCACCGAGATCAGCAGCGGCCCCAGGATCACGATCAGGAATAACGCGCGCCAGGGACTCTGCATGCGCGCCAGGATGATGGTCTCGGGCACGCCAAGGACGACGGTCAGCAAGGTTACAGCCAGTGCAAGGCCCGCTGTGCGCAGGAAGATCTCGTGGTAGTAGCTGTCGCCCAGGACCTCCAGGTAGTTGGCCACGGTCAGGTCGGGCAGCACGCCACGCGTGCCGTCGAATACATGGAACGACAACAAGGCGGTGAGCGCGAGCGGCACCAGCAGCATGGAGGCGAACAGCAGCAGCGCGGGACCCGAAAGCAGCCAGGGCGCCGAGCCGGCATGCGCATCGCCGCTGGCCGTGGCGGTCTTGGCGGGCGCGGCCGGGGCGCCGGAGGGCAGGGTGGAGACGGTGGTGTCAGCCATGATGTTGCTCCGCCGTCAGTACGCGCAGGTCGTCGTCCGACCACAGCACGCTGACCACCGAACCCTCTTCGGGTGGCGCGGTGCCATGATTGGGCTGGCTGACGCGCAGCAGCCCTAGCGCGCTCTGCACTTCCAGCATCCAGTGGTTGCCGAGGAACAGGCGCGTCCGCACCGTGGCGGGGATGCCGCCGGCACTGGCCTGCTCCAGACGGATTTTTTCGGGGCGCACGTAGACGTGCACTTCCTTGCCGATCTCGCGGCCTTCATGTGGCACATGCGCGAGCGTGGCGCCCAGGCGGACCTCGCAGCAGCGTGGGTTGGTCTTTTCCACCACGCCGCGGATGGCATTGGTCTTCCCGAGGAAGCCGGAAGCAAAGGCGGACTGCGGTCGTTCATAAGCCTCGAACGGCGCGGCCAGCTGCACGATGCGCCCGCCATGCATCACGGCGATGCGGTCGCTCATGGTCATGGCCTCGACCTGGTCGTGTGTCACCAGGATGGTGGTGATGCCGAGGTGGCGCTGGATGGCCCGCAGCTCGATATGCATGTCCTCGCGCAGCTTGGCATCGAGATTGGACATCGGCTCGTCGAGCAGCAGCACCTCGGGCCGGATGGCCAGCGCGCGGGCGATCGCCACGCGCTGGCGTTGGCCGCCGGACAGCTCTCGCGGATAGCGCTTGCCAAGGCCACCAAGGCGCACCAGCTCAAGTGTCTCGTCAATGCGCCGGCTGCGATCGGCGCCGGCCACGCCGCGCATCTCCAGTCCAAAGCCGATATTGGCAGCTACTGTCATGTGCGGGAACAGCGCATAGCTCTGGAACACCACGCCCATGCCACGTTTTTCCGGGCGCAGGGCGGTGATGTCCCGGCCATCGAGCAGGATGCTGCCACGCGTGGGTTCCACAAAGCCGGCGATCATCTGCAGGGTGGTCGTCTTACCGCAGCCGGATGGACCAAGCAGGGAGAGGAACTCGCCGCGCTTGACTTCCAGGCTCAGGTTTTCGACGGCGTGCAAGCCGCCATAGGCCTTGGCGAGACTGTCTAGGGTGAGGAACGTCATGGTCTTTTCGTGGTTGGCGCGGCGCCCCCCGCAAGAGGCTCCGTCTATCGTGGCAATTACGGGAAAGGGCGCTGTTTCAGCGCTCCACAGTGCGGTTCCACCGGTTGGTCCACTCGGCGCGCTTGTCGTTGACGAGCGTCCAGTTGGTCGGCAGCAGCTTGTCGATCTGCGCCTTGCCATAGGGCACCTTGGCCGATACCTTGGCATCGAGCGCGGTCTTGGCATTGACCGGGCCCCAGCCCTGCGAGTCCGCCAGCATGGCTTGCACATCTGGTGTCAACAGGTATTGGACCAGCGCCTGCGCCTGCGCGGGCACATCGCTTTGCACCACCGGGCAGGCCGCGATCATCAAGGCGGGAGCGCCTTCCTTCGGGTAGACGAACTCCACCGGGAAGCCGGTATCCTTCAGGCTCTGCACGCGGCCGCTGCCCCACACGGCCAGCGAGATATCGCCATTCTGGAAGAGTTCGGTCATCTTGCCGGGCGACGGTTCCCAGGCCAGCACGTTGGGCCCCACTTCCCTGGTCAGTGCGGTGAAGCCGGGATCGATGCTCTGCTCGCTGCCCTTGCGAAGCTTGGCGAACATCACCAGCGTTTGCAGGCCGTAGGTGTTGCTGATGGGCGGGATGGCGATCTTCTGCTTCAGCTTCTTGTCCGCCAGCGCTTCCCAGGAATCGGGCTTTGGCAGCCCCGCCTTCTTGAAGGCTTCGGTGTTGTAGGCCAGGCCGGTGGCCACCACACCCACGGCGGTGGCCTTGTCAGTGAGGCGGGCAAGCGGATACAGATCCTTGTACACCGGCGCATCCTTCAGCGTGTCGCAGAAGCCGAACTGCACCGCTTGGTACATGGGACCATCGTCGAGCAGGACCACGTCCAGCTCCTGCCTGCCCTTCTGGGCCTGCAGCTTGGCTAGCGTGTCGGTGGAGTTGCCGGACACGTACACCACCTTGACCTTTTCCTTTGCCTCGAAGGCCGGGATGATCTTTTCCTTGAACAGTTTCTCGGTCGAGCCACCGTAGGAGCCCACATACAAGGTGGGCTGCTGCGCCACGGCCGCCGATGCCGAGAATGCCGCCAGGATGGCCGCCGCCACAATGTGCTGCTTCATCTTTTCCTTCCTCCGTGTGCACCAGTAATGAGCGATGCCTCACCAAATCAATGCATAAACGTTATGGTTGCACCGCAACAGAAAATTCGGCAAGAAGCTGCTTGAATCATTGCTGCCTGGCATAGATTAGAGGGACGGACGACGCTTGGAAAATTCTTTTTTTTGGCCTATCCATAATATGGTGTTATAGACTTGCGGAATGAAAATCCGACAACTCGAAGCCTTCCGCGCCGTCATGCTGTGCCAGACGGTGACGCGCGCCGCGGAAATGCTGCATATCTCACAGCCGGCCGCCACCCGGCTCATTGCCGACCTCGAGGAATCGGTCGGCTTCGCGCTGTTCGAGCGTGTGCGCGGAAGGTTGTACCCGACCGCCGAGGCCCAGGTGCTCTATGAGGAGGTGCAGCGTTCGTTGGTTGGGGTGGAGCGCATCGCACTGGCCGCGCGGGACATCCGCGAGTTGCAGCGCGGCTCGTTGCAGATTGCCGCGGCGCCCGCGCTGGCCTTATCCTTCCTGCCGCGCGCCATCGCGGAGTTCCTGACGCAGCACGGTCAGACGCAGATCTCCATGCTGACGCACTCATCCCGCACCGTGGTGGACATGGTGGTGGGGCAGCGCTGCGATGTCGGGCTGGCGATCCTGTCGATGAACCACCCCAGCACGCATGGTGAGCGGCTGATTTCCACGCGGATGGTGTGCGCGCTGCCGGTCGGGCATCGGCTATGCAGCGAAGCGGTGATCCGGCCGCACGACCTGGCGGGGGAGAAATTCGTATCGCATCCACGCGCGCTGGATTCGCGCCTGCAGATTGATGCGCTGTTCGCCTCCTATGGGATCGAGCGCCAGCTGCAGGTGGAGACGCAGGTGTCGTGGAGCATCTGCGCGTTCGTGGAAGCGGGACTGGGGGTGGCGCTGATCGATCCGATCACCGCGCTGGAGTATCGCGGCAACGGCATTTGCTTTCGCGTCTTCGAACCGCAGTTGACGACGGATTTTTCCGTGCTGTTCTCAACCCAGCGGCCGCCGTCGCTATTGCTGAAATCGTTTATCGCCCACACGCGCGCGTTCGCGATCGCGCAGCTGGAACCGCACCTGGTGGTGGCATGAAGCTCGGCGCGCGCGGCGCAGGTCCGATTGCGCCGCGTGCCCCATGCGTGCCTCAGGGTTGTGCGTCGACGTAACCGGGATAGGCTTCCCGCGCCGCGGCGGGCGTCACCTTGCCATCGCGCAGGTCCCGCGCCAGCGCCTGTGCGCTGCGCTGCGCAGGATCGCCATAGCCGCCGCCCCCGGGCGTCTCCATGCGCACGCTCTCGCCGGCTTCCAGCGCGATATTGGCAGTCTTGGAGAACAGCTCGCTTTCCTGCGCGGTGCCCGAGTTCCGTACCAGCCGTGCGCGCCGGCCATCGTGTCCGCCATCCACGCCAGCAGGCACGCCTACGATATGGCTGTCCGAGCGCGCGGAAAAGACAATGCCCGGCACCAGCGCGCGGATCTGCTTGGCGATGCCTAAGCCCCCGCGCGTGCGGCCGGCGCCGCCGGAGTCGGCAATCATCGCGTACTCATCCATGCGCAGTGGATACTCGTTCTCCAGCGCTTCGACCGGCAGGTTGGACGTGTTGGTCATATGCACGTGCACCGCGTCCATGCCGTCGCCGTCATAGCGCGCGCCGCTGCCGCCGCCAATCGTCTCCAGGTAGACAAAGTCGCCCGCGCGCTGGCGCAGGCGCCCGGAGAACACGATGGCCGGGCAGGAGTCGTTGCCCGAGGCCATGATCTTCTCCGCCGGCAGCAGGCCGCGGAAGGCGCCGAAGATGGCGCCCGCTACCTTCTGCGCGGTGATGGAGCGCGCACCCACCGCGGCGGGCGGCTCGGGATTGGTGATGGTGCCGCGCGGCGCGCTGATGGTGATCGGGTCGAACATGCCGGCATTGGGCACGAGTTCCGGGTCCAGCAGCGCCTTGACCGCGTAGTACACGGTGGCGCGCAAGGCGTTGATCGGCAGGTTCATGGCGCCGCGCGCCTGCTTGCCTGAGCCGGTGAAGTCGAAATGCAGCCTTCCTTCCGCCACGGTCAGGGTGACGCAGATGGGCACCGGATCGCCGCCCATGCCGTCGTCGTCCAGATAGCTGGTGAACGTGTAGTTGCCCTCGCGCAGCTCGGCCACGCGGTTGGCCAGTCGGCGGCGGGTATAGCGGATCACGTCTTCCACCGAGCGCAGCACCGCCTCGAGTCCCATCTGGCGCAGTAGCCCGCGCACCGCCTCGGCACCGCGCGCGTTGGTGGCCATCTGCACGCGCAGGTCCAGCATGCGTTCCTCGGGGTCGCGGGTATTGCTGCAGACCAGGCGCAACAGGTCATCATTGAGCTCGCCGCTGCGCGCGATGCGGCAGGCCGGGATGCGTACGCCTTCCTCGAAGATGCTGCGCAGCGTGCCGGCGATGGACCCCGGAACCGCGCCGCCCACGTCGGAATGGTGCGCGATATTCGCGGTGAAGAAGCGCAGCGTGCCTTCCCAGAATACCGGCGTGACGATATTGATGTCGGGCAGGTGGCTGCCGTTGGCCAGGTAGGGGTCATTGCAGATAAAGGCATCGCCGTCTCGGATGGTATCGGCGGGAAACTGCGCCAGTACGGCCTCGATGGCGCCGTTCAGCGAGCCCAGGTGCAGCGGGATCTGCGTGCCCTGGGCCACTAGCCGGCCGGCAGCATCGAACAGCGCCACCGAGCAGTCCTTGCGCTCCTTGATATTGGTGGAGAACGAGGCCCGCACCAGCGTGTTGTTCATGTCCTCGGTGATGGACAGCAGCCGGTTGCTGAACACTTCCATCTCGATAGGGTCGGCGAGTGCATCCTGGCTGGGTGCTGCGGCGCGGTTGGATTCAGTGGACATGTTCGCCTTCCTGGGTTTCCTGGCTTGCATTGATGGTGGGGACAGGCTCACGCTGGCCGCCGGCTACCGTGACGATGAGGTTGCCATAGGTGTCGACCTCGGCATGGTGGGTGGGGCCGAGCACGGTGGTCGAGCTCATTTCCTCGATCACTGCCGGGCCATCGATGCGCAGGCCCGCCCAAAGCTGGTCTCGGTCGTAGACCGGCGTCAGGCGCCAGCCATGCGCGCGGCCGTGGTAGACCTCGCGTTTTCCCTGCAGCGCCTGCGCCAGCGTGCCGCCGGCGCGGGCCGGCGCGAGCGGGGCCTTGATGACCTTGCCGACCGCCTGCACCCGGCAGTTGATGATCTGCACCGCGCGCCCCGGCACCTGGTAGCCGTACTCGCGCGCATGCTCGGCCTCGAAGGCCGCCAGGAAGGACGCCAGCTTGTCGCCGTCGATGGCCTCCATCGGCACCTGGACCTCGAAGTTCTGGCCATCGTAGCGGGCGTCGATAGCGTAGTGCAGGCGCTGGCTGTGCGGCGCCACATGCTCGGCCTCGAGCCAGGCCTGCGCCTCGCCTCGCAACTGGGTGAATGCACTGACCACGCCTTCCCAGCCGGCGCCATCGGCCAGCGAGATCTCGCTGCGCACGAAGTCGAACGAAATATCGGTCAGCAGAATGCCGCGCGCACACATGGTGCCAGGCTCTTGCGGCACGATCACCACGGGAATGCCGCATTCCTCGGCCACCTCCACCGCGTGCAGCGGACCGGCACCGCCATAGGCGTACAGCGCGAACCGCGACAGGTCGTAGCCGCGCTCGGTGGACACGGCGCGGATGGCGCGGCTCATATTGGCGTTGGCGATGCGGATGATGCCCTCGGCGGCGTCTTCCAGCGGGATCCCCAGCGGCGCCGCTACCTGCTCGGCAATCACACGGCGGGCACCGGCCAGGTCCACCGGCATGCGGCCCTTGAGCAGCGCGACCGGGTTGAGGCGCTGCAGCGTGATTTCGGCATCGGTGATGGTGGGCTCGGTGCCGCCGCGCGCATAGCCCACCGGCCCGGGCACGGCCCCCGCGCTATGCGGGCCGACCTTGAGCGAGCCGGCGTCGTCGCGCCAGGCAATGCTGCCGCCGCCCGCGCCGATCACGTGGATGTCCACCATCGGCGTCTTGACCGGATAGCCGGCCACCTGGCGGTTCGATGTGAACAGGGGCCGGCCCGCGGAGATCAGCGAGACGTCGGTGCTGGTGCCGCCGACATCGAAGGTGACCAGGTCGGGCCGGCCGATGGCGCGGCCTACCGCGGCCGCGCCCACCACGCCGGCGGCGGGGCCGGAGAGGCAAGTACGCACCGGATACTGGCGCACCGCGGCGGCCGACATCAGGCCGCCGTTGGAGTGGATGGTGTAGGGGCGCGGGGCAATGCCCAGCTCGGCCACGCGTGCCATGAAGCGATCCAGGTAACGCGCCATGCGCGGGCCCACGGCTGCATTCAGCACGGTGGTGGAAAGGCGCTCGTACTCTCGGAATTCCGGCAGCACTTCGCTCGACAGGCTGACATACGCGCCGGGCATGACGTCTTCCACAATGGCCCGGGCGCGCTGCTCGTGCGCAGGGTTGCGATAGGCATGCAGGAAGCAGACCGTCACTGCCTCCAGGCCGGCGGCGCGGAAGGCTTGCGCGGCGCGGCGCACGGCCGCCTCGTCCAGTGGCGTTACGACGTGGCCCTGGGCATCCAGCCGTTCGGGCACTTCGATGCGGTGCGCGCGGGGCACCAGCACCGGCGGCTTGGTCACGCTGTAGTCGAACAGGTGAGGGCGGGTCTGCCGGCCGATTTCCAGGATGTCGCGGAAGCCCTGGGTCGTGATCAGGCCCACCGCCGCGCCTTTGCGCTCGATGATGAGGTTGGTGGCCACGGTGGTGCCATGGCCCACGTGCGCCACATCGGCGGGTGCCACGCCGTGGTCGCGCAGCAGTTCGGCAATGCCGCGCTCGATGGCCTCGGACGGGTCGTGCGGGGTGGAGGGGACCTTATGGAACTGCACGGCCCCGGCCGCCTCGTCGATCATGGTGAAGTCGGTGAAAGTGCCGCCGACGTCGATACCGATTCGGTACATGTTGGGTTCCTGGGTTGCGCTGGTGAAGACGGGGAGAATCGGGATGTTGGGAGATCAGGAGTTGAACGCGCGCTTTGGCTGCCCGCCGGGCGGCAAGGGCAGCCCGGCAGCATCTCATTCGGGCTTGATGCCTGCGGCTACCGCCACTTTGTGCCATTTGGCCATATCGGCGCGGATGAACTGGGTGAACTCCGCCGGGGACATGCCTGACGGCTGGGCGCCTTGCTCTGTGAGGTAGGCGCTCATCTTCTTGTCGTGCATGACCGCCATCAGCTCGCGCGACAGGCGGCCCGCGATCTCGGGCGGCATATTTGGCGGCCCGAACAGGCCGAACCAGACAATGGCCTCGAATCCCGGATAGCCGGACTCCGCCACCGTGGGCACCTCCGGCAGCATCGGCGAGCGCGTGAGCGACGTCACGGCGATGGGTTTGAGCTTGCCGCCCTTGATGTAGCCGTAGGAGGTCATCACCACATCCATCATGCTGTTCACATGTCCGCCGATCAGGTCGGCCATGGCGGGGCCCGAGCCCTTGTAGGGCACATGGGTGAGCGATACCCCCGCGGTGGACTTGAACAACTCGAAGGCCAGGTGGTTGGAGGTGCCCTGGCCATTTGAGGCAAAGGCGTACTTGCCCGGCTCGCGCTTTAGCAGGCCCACGAACTCTTTCATATTGCCGGCCGGCACCGCGTTGTTCACTACGAGCACGTTGGGGATGGTGGCGACCATGGTGAGCGGCGTGAAGTCTTTAAGCGGGTCGTACGGCAGCTTGGCGAACAGGCTGGGTGCCACCGCATGGGTGCTCACCGAACCCATCAGGATGGTGTAGCCATCCGCTGGCTGGCGCGCTACGAACTCGCTGCCCACCGTGCCGCCCGCGCCGGGGCGGTTCTCCACCACCACGGTGCCCTTGACGCGTTCCCCCAGATCCTCCGCGATCTTGCGTGCGATCAGGTCCGTCGAGCCGCCCGCGGCAAACGGCACTACCAGACGGATCACCTTGGCAGGCCAGGGGGCTTGCGCGTGCGCACTGGTACTGCCCAACAGGAGTGGACACAAGATGGGGAGGCAGGACAACAGGTGCTTCAGGGTAGGCATCACTTAGTTCTCCGTAGTGGGGAAACAGGCAGCGCAACTGCCTGCATGCGCTCACTGGCTTCTGGCTGGCAGGCTAGCCAGCCCCGTGCGCGGATGCATGGCCAGGGTCGAATCGGGGCTGGTGCGACGAAGCCGGTTGACATCATCTTAGGCAGCTGGCCGGCCGCCACGCGATGCTGTCACCGTTATACTGGTATCCATCAGACAAATACTGCACGCCGCCGCTGGCATGGCTGCCAATGTCCACTGACAGCCTCTGACGTTGGCACGGAGCTCGCTTAAGCTGTGTTCCTAATGGACCGATTCCATGAAAAGTGCCGACCTGAACCTTGTCGCCCACTTTGATGCACTGATTTCGTGCCGCAACGTATCCCGTGCGGCCGAGCAGATGCAGCTTTCCCAGCCCGCCATGAGCGCGGCGCTGAGCCGCCTGCGGAGGCTGTTCAACGATCCGCTGCTAGTGCGCGAAGGTGCGCAGTGGAAGGCCACCGCACGGGCGCTTGAGTTGCATCGGACCTTGGCGCCTATCCTGCAGCAATGGCAAGCCGCCACCGCGCCGCGCGAGGAATTCTCACCGGCCAGCAGCAAGCGGGTGATCTCAATTTATGCGACCGACTATGTACAGTTCGCCATGTTGCCCAAAGTCGTGGCCAAGGTGGCGCAGGAGGCGCCTCACATGCAGTTACGCGTGTTGCCGGCGCGCCTGCAGCACGGACTCAGCATGCTCGAGACTAACCATGTCGAGATGATTGCGGGCTACTACCCCGAGCCAGCGCCGAACTTGCGCGCGCGTTTCCTGTTCGAGGAGCCGACCGTATGCTTGATGCGCGCCGGCCATCCTTCCCTGGAGCGCCCTTGGAACCTCAACGCCTTCCTGCGTTACAAGCACATCGACCTAGCCGCGCATACCCGCTATTTCAGCGAGCGGATCGACCGAGCGCTGGAAGGGTTAGGCCGGAGCCGGCAACTGGCGGTAACGCTGTCGAGCTATCTGGCCTGCCCGCATGTGGTCGCCGAGTCCGACATGATTGCGACTTTGCCTAGCAGCGTCGCCAACGCCCTGGTACGCAGTACCAATACAGTGATCCGGGAGGTTCCGATTTCCCTGCCGGCCCTCAGCGTGTCCCTGTATTGGCATGAGCGCTACCAGACTGATCATGGGCATGCATGGTTGCGGCAAGTGATTGGGGACATTTTTTGATGGTAGCCGCTTCATCGGTCCAGCCGGCATCGTCAATGCAGTTGTTTCATGAAGCGCAATCAATCGCCTACACCTGACTCCATCTTCCAAGCCCATAGAAGATAAACGGGTGTCCTGGCCTTGGCAGAGAGCATCCCTATCCCGGCGACGAGGTGTTTTTTGAGCAATTCACCTCGGCGTACTATGGAAACTCGCCAACCCCTTTCCGCGATAGAGAGAGAGCGATCTGGCTGCGGTGCGGCGCGTCCAAACGCTGCTGCTCGAGGGCTACGCTGAATGCAGACCTCGCCAGCAAATGATTGAACGGCTATGCCGCCTGGAATCCGGCCAAAAGAGTGGGATGACGACGACAGGGCGAAGCGTGCGCCATAGCAGCCGGATTGCACACGCGGGATGCGACGGCCGTTGAAGATGCCAAAGGGCAAAGCGTGCAGATTGAAGCACTGAAGTGGCATGTGAGGCACCTCGTCGCTGCGCACGCCAGGCTAATCGGGGCAGTGCAACTGGCGGGTGGCATGAGCGCGCTGGAGCGCGTCTGGCAGGAAGACAAGTCCATAGGCGATACGGTGCCCGCACTCGATGCCGTGTCAGACGGGGCTGTCACGCTGACTCTGCCCCACGGACCGTCAAGCCCCGTCCAGGGTCCAGCATGCGCGATCGCCACACGCGACTAATCGCTGAACACGGCATGAAAGTACACAGCGAATACCGCGATGCGCGTCTTGCTCGTAGATGAATGCCGCCAGGGGTTCTCACAACGCGGCAAGGATTTCTCGCCGGCTCTAGCATCGAGCTGCTGCCCGGAGTAATTTGAGTCCTATGTCACCCTTGATCGCAGAGGAGTTGTTGAGGATCGCTAATTCCGCTAGCGGCGACCGCTATGTCCGCTAGCAAGCTCATGGCTGTAAGTCATTGATCTATATGCGAAATGGCCGTTCATTGGCTTTTTTTCCATTTTCCGTCCATGTTCAATGATTCCGCT
>NZ_JFJV02000003.1:21588-21678 GCF_000611145.1 Cupriavidus sp. SK-3
ACGCGGGCTACGCTGAGCCGGTGTCGGCGAAATTCTATAGCTGGCCGAGCGGGGCGGACGGGGAGGGTGACAGTTCGGTAGAGCCATGCG
>NZ_JFJV02000003.1:21748-31665 GCF_000611145.1 Cupriavidus sp. SK-3
TATTCACGCCACGATCTACGCTCCAGGGAGATCTCGATTGACAGCACTCGCGAGCATCGGCAGGAGAGGAGCGCCTTTCCTTCATCTATCCTGGCTGGCACCCATATTTGCGTGATTAGAGCTCGCCATTAGCCGAAATAGCGATCTGCAACAGTTGGTGCTACGCTTGGGCGAAACGACGGGAGATTGTCATGGCTGCCGAGAGCTTCAAACGGTACCGAGGGTGGATATATGCGGTATCCGTCTACCAGGAGGGCGGTGACTGGGTGGCGCTCGTTCGAATTGGCAAGCTCGAGGAGGGCGACGATCTCGTTGCTGATATTCAGTTTCATGATCGAGGTCATCGCAGTGGCGACGAGGCCGGAGAGGTCGGCGACGAGCGCGCGCGATCTGCCATCGATGGGTGGATGAGTGGAGGCCACGAAGCCGGCAATGGCTAGCATCAACCAACCCTCCTGAACTCGACCACCCACGGGTTTCCCGCCCATGCGCCGGGGCCGTTGATGTGCCGAAACCCGTACCACGCTCGCGTGCCCAACGTCGTCTTGGCCGTCCGCCGGACCAACAGTACTAACCCGCGCCGGCGGGCATCGGGGAAGTGGATTCTCTCATGAACGTGAATGTTCCATGGGAGTGCCGGCACCGCAGTCTAGGGGAACCGCATCCTGCCTCGTGTGGGTTTGCACCGCGTTCACGGGCTTCCCCTTCGAACCTTCCACTAGACAGCTCCGGTAGCCAGTGCCGCGGCACCAGGTGCGGATTGCGTCGCGCAGTTCCAGCTCCGTCAGGCCAAGTTCCTGCGCGCTTGGGACGAGATCCCCGAAGAGGCCGAATCTTGAGCGGTACCTTGGACGCTGGACGCTTCGGAGAGGTTTGCGGGAAGCGCTTTTGCAGCGTCACGATGGCCTGCAGCACCGGATCGACGGGATTAGCGGGCTCATTTACGGGCTTAGTCGGGCGGGCTGAATCCTTAGTTAGCGGGCGCGACGCGTCTTGGCCCGTGGCGCGGCCTTGGCTTGCTTCGCCAATTGTTTGAAGCCCGTTGCCGTCGGCGACGGCGCGCGTGCTGAAGATTTAACGGACCTCAACAGCTGCTGCCAATGGCAACGCCAGCGGTGACCTGACCCCTAACTCTGCATCCCGCTTCAGAAACGGTAATCGAGCTTTGCGCTTGCCGCTTGCGCGGATGCATGGCCGGTATTGAGCAGCGCGTCGAACGCGAAGGCAACCGTCAGGGATTTGGAGGGATGGAGGCTGACGCTTGCGCCGGTGGTGAGAAACGAGCGCGGCAGATCCGTGCCTGGGGCTGCGAACACCGTGCCGTCCAGGGCGGACACCGTGACCGCACGTCCGCCCGCCAGCATCTCGTGCGCGTACCCCAGCCGCAGTTTTACGTTGACCGGCTTTGCCGTGTCTCCAAACGCCTTGTCCAGCGTGATCGCTGCAAAAGGTTGCAGGCTGCGGGCGTTGTCCGTTCCCACGAATAGGTTCTGCCCGTTTGCGCCAGTTTCGCTGAATGTGTTGCCGTGGAAATACGCATAGCGCAATCCCACATTCGGCGTCAACACGACGCCGCCCACCGTAAGCGGCAGGCTAGCCTGCGCCGCGGTGGTGAATTCCTGACCGATGTGATCGCCTTCCGCGGTGCCGATCGAACCGAACGGCCGCTTCTGAGACAGGAAATCGAGCCCGTATCCGACGGTCGCTGCCAAGCCGACTGGACCGTACCACCCGTTGCCATACAGCGCGAGCCTAAGCGTGTCCGTTGTGCCCGAACTGCCGGTGCCATCCTCGCCGATATTGGTGTGCATGTAGCCGGCAGCCGCGCCGAGCGTGGATTCGCCCGTCGGATGGTCGATGCCCGCCAGAAACCCGTATTGGTGCGACTGGAAGCCCGGCTGGCTATTCGTGCCGCCGACTTTCGTGCGCGAACCCATCGCGGTGATCCAACTGCCAGATGAAGCCGGATCTTTCATGGGGTTGCTGCTCAGCCGTTCCAGTAGTGTCGCATTGACCGTTTGCGCGCGGATCAATGCGGTCGTGCCGAGCGCGGTGTAGATACTGGTGCCAAGCGGCGCGACCACGACCGACGCATCGGGCGTGGCTGCGACATCGAGTATCAGGTTGACGTCATTCGTGCCATAGCTGACGGATTGCCTTAGCGTGCCAAGATTGGCTCCGACCGCTGCCGTTCCAGGGGCAACCGATTGCGCACTACACGCACATGCGCTATGCGCAGTTCGGCGAGGTCATCGAGTTGTGGGATAGGTCGACTGACTTGCAGATCTCCATTCAGGATTTCAGGTTTTTGCCGTTAAAATACCGGTAAATGACTTCTGGTTTTGAGCAATGCAATGCGCCCCGGGCAATGATCGACTCGCCACTAGAGTGCCATTGGAGGCCATGGGCGACCGAAAGACTGCCGAGCCAGCAGTTATCGAATGGCTGCTCCACGACGATCAGGTGATACGCGAGTGTTTTCGCCATGCAGCGGCGATTCTGAAGAGTGTGACAGGCGCGTCGATCACGGCCGTGACGTTGCTCGACAAGGAACATAAGCATTATCGAGACGAAGTCGGCATGTGGATGTCGCCGGTTCCTCGGCAGCAGTCGCTGTGTGATCGTGCCGTGCAGTATGACGATTTGTTCGTGATCGAAGATACGCTCACCGACCCGGATCTGGGCGAATGTAGTTTGGTAAGCGGTCCCCCTTTTGCGCGGTTCTACGCCGCTATCCCGCTCAAGGTGCCGGGTGGCGAAGTGGTCGGTGCTCTGTGTGCAATGGATTCGTCGCCGCGTGGCATCCGTGACGATCAGCGCGAAGTATTCCATCACCTTCGAGCTATGATCGAAAACGATCTGCGGTTGCGCAGCGTCGCCGCGATCGATCCGCTGACGCGATTATTCAATCGGCGGTTCATGTTCGAAAGTATCCGGCGAAAATGGCAAGAGACGGCCGATGACGAAGACATCGAGGCTGTGATGGTCGATGTCGACTGGTTCAAGCAATATAACGACACCTATGGTCATCCTGCCGGTGACGATTGCTTGCAAGCCGTGGGGTCGGTGTTGCAGTTCGTGGCCGAGAAGTATCAGATGATTGCCGGACGCGTTGGCGGTGAAGAGTTTGCGCTGCTGCGGTGCGGCTCCGCTTTTCCGCCCCTTGAGGAGGTTCTGGAACGCCTGCGCGTCGGGGTGGAGGATCTGGCGATCGAGCATCGCAGTTCTCCGTTCGGCATTGTGACGGTCAGCGTTGGAGCCTCACTTACGCGCAAGCAGGGGCGTGTCGAGTCGACACATCGCGAAATCTTTGCAATCGCTGACCAAGCACTCTATACCGCGAAGAAGGACGGTCGGAATAGGGTGGCTTGCCAGGGGATCGCATGTATATGGTGCCCGAGCGGCGATTGCACGGTCCCCTAAATGCGACGTCCGAATAGACCTGTTTTGCCTTCTTCATCTCTGACACCTCCTGACTAGCTCATTATTTATGAATCAGAGTCCGTTGCAATCAGGCTACCTCAAACTGACACTACGAGGTAGCTTGATTGCAGATGACTTGCCTGATTCATAGCAGCCGGTGCCATCGTCAGTCTGAGCAGATCGGCATCTGTGATTGTGCGGCAATCGCGACCCTTGCGCTCGAACACCGACGCCAGGCTGGCTCCAATCGCCTCCCATGGCATGCGGTTAGCCATTATCTCTAGCGAGCCGCCCTGTAAGCCGACCTGGCCGCTTCGGTAATGGGTAGTTGGGGGTGGGCGAACGGCCGTTCCACGGTCCTTGACTGGTCCTTCGCAGGCATTGCTTCCGGCGACCGCGCGTCGGCCGAGGCAGCCGCGCGCATCTGAATCCGTTATCCGCAGGGTGTGATCTGACGCAGATTCAGCCAGTTCGTAGTAATGGGGCTGTGCCTTCGGGTCGTCAATTCGGGGAGGAAAGGGCTCTCGGCGCAGCTTGCGCTATATGACCCCCGGCGCTCGAGTGGGTGTGCGACCGACGTATTGATGGACAGGGTCTTTCATTTTAGAGGTTGAGCACCACCTACTGGAAATCTGGACTACCAACTGTAATTGGAAGAAAACATGATGCGGCTCAATGGTATGCAAGCAAAAAGGCCTAGGATCTAGCAAAGTAGGGCCGCTCGCCAGAAACCTCTGCACGCGTAGCAGCTCGCATAGAAGTGGCACCGAGACCGGAAAACAAAAAGTGATAGACGGACCACATTGACCCCGCGTATGGCAACGCGTCTAACTGCGCAAGCCCTGCTTTTAGATGCAACGCGTTTGCGACTGTGTCTGGCGGGCGGGATACTGCATTTCCAGCCAGATGCTCAGACCTTTGCCTCTGGCCTCGATGCGGCTGGGAGTATCCCCCGGTGGCTACGGAGAGCAAAGCAATATTAATTGATGGTGTCACAAGCCTTTCTGATGGTGGCGTGTTGTGCAGGACACGCGCACGTGAAGTGTGGTGAAATTCGACGCAGTATGCCAGCCGGTGGAGCGCGGCCTATGAACAGGCGGAGCATGAAAAAGCAATTCAAATCGGACCAGCTTCGAACCTTCCTTGCTGTAGCACAGCAACGCAACTTCACCCGGGCGGCACAGATGCTGCACTTGACGCAAGCTGCCGTCAGCATGCAAATCCGGCAATTGGAGTTGGATGTCGAGGCGCCGCTGTTCGTGCGCAACTCGCGCCTGCTTGCCTTGACCCCGGCAGGAGAAACGCTGCGGGTCTATGCTGAGCGAATCCAGGAGCTTCACGAGCAAGCGTGGCAGGCATTGTCGTGCGAGACCTACGAGCGCTCGTTGCGCATTGGCACGCCAGACGCCTATGCCAGCGTGATATTGCCTGCGGCATTGCGGGCCTTCACGTCTCAGTTCCCGGATGTCAGGGTGGAGGTGGTCTGCTTGCCGACGCTTGAGCTTGGGCGAAGGTTGGAGAGCGGCTCGCTGGACCTTGCCGTAGGCACGTGTTGCCCTCAATTTCCCGGCCCGCCTATATTTTCTGAGGAACTCGTCTGGGTTGGGGCTTCTTCGGCAGCTAACCTGGCTGCCCAGCGGCCCATCCCGCTAGCTCTATTCGAAGTGGGTTCGGCCCCTCGGGCGCACGCTGTTCATGCGTTGGAGGCGACATCGATACCCTATCGTTGCGTGTACTCCAGTCCCGATACGATGGGGGTCCTCGCCTGCGCGCGGGCTGGCAACGCCATCGCCGCGGTACCCAGGCAATCTGTGAGCGGACGGCTCCTGATCATGGGGTGCGAGGATGGACTGCCGGATCTTGCGCCATTGGAAGTCACCATAGCCAACGGTAGGACACCAAATGGACCGGAGAAGCGAGCGTTGATGGATCTGCTTACTGCGCCTTCCATTTGTCAGCTGGGCTCGATGACGAGCTAGTCTGCGGGAGCTTCGTGCTCGCTATAGCGAACCGTTTGATGAAGGGAACTGTCCCAGCACTCATAGGATCACTGCGAGGCGATTCGCGCTTTGGCCTGCAAGGGGGCGTCCCGGGCTATGCCTGAGGAGGGTCCGTCGAGAGTCGCCAGTTGTTCAAAGCCCATTGCCCAGCCATATAGACGTAGTGCGATAATGCCTCGTGATTCGCATTCCCGCCCACGCGGCGGCGGGGCATTGACCAAAGCAGGCATGCTGGCCAGAGCGGCGCCCATCACACTTCGCGCGTCCAGCCGAACCGGTGGCGTTCCTACTGGCCTCGTGGCGCGCATCATCCTCCGTGTGCAGGCGCGCGGCCGTAGCGCAAAGCGATTCTGTCAATCCGGAATCCTGCCGGAGTCCGCGCTGGATAAGGAGGCTCGGGTGGCGAATTGGCAATATTGTTTCCGCTCGACGGAGAGCGTGCAAATTTGGGGAGGTCGATTTCGTCAGACGCACTGGCTTGCGGCAAAGGTTGCTCGGTCTGTTCTGTTCGTTGGTCAGTGCCGGTTTGGCGATGCTGGCCCGATGCATTCGCCGTGACGCGAGGCGGCCATCTCGAGCGCCGAGATGCGCCAGTGCGAGAATTCCCCATTCAAAACCGCGATCCTGACCTGCGCCATCCCCTCCGGCGCGCCATGTCCGCTACAAGGGCAACGGACCGATGATGACCGACCTGATCGCAGGCCAGGTGGAGATGGGTGTCGTGGCATTGAATGCCGTGGCGCCGCACCTGAAGAACGGCGCCCTGCGTGCGATCGGCCTGTGCGCGACGCGCTCGCCGGCCGCACCGGATATTCCCACCATCGCCGAACAAGGCTTGCCAACTACGCGATCGAGGGCTGGTTTGCCGTGGGGGGGCGGCTGGGCTGCCACCGGCCGAGGTAAAGCCCCTCAACACGGTGTTCACCAAGGCATTTACCAGCCCGGACGTGCTGGAAGCGATGAAGAAGCAGGGTAATACGATCAATCCCGGCACGCCAGAGGTAGCCGCGAAGTTCTTCCAGAGCGATGCGGCGCGCTATGCGTTGCTGGTCAAGAAGGCCAACGTGACCCTCTGAAGTTCCAATATGGAAATCCATGGTTACCGATGTCGCAAGCTTGGTAGCTGATTTTAGAAGTGAGGGGCAGCGCCGGTCTATCAAGATACATATCGCCCCATGCATTCATGTTTGAGCCACGCACATGTCTGGGCGGCTTATGCAGATGTTCCCTAGCGGTGGAGGCGCTCGAGCAAATACGGCTCTGGTGCTTCGAACGTCCGCGAAGCACACTATAGTATGCGCTCATACGAGTGAATTGTTATCCGTTAAATCGGGTACTTGATCAGATCGGTTAATCCAAAAAGACTATATGAGTAGGGCGTATTGCGCCTTATCATATTACCGTTTATGGTTCGTCGTGTCGGTGGGTGGAGGCATCCGATTAAAATGTTACCAAGCGGGTTCCATCATTTAATTGGGCGGGGCGCGACAAAAAATATGGGAATTAAGTTGAAAGCCAGATCTTATAATCTCGTCGATATAAAATTATTGGCCGCTTTATTCGCTACAGTGCTGGTGGTTGCCTGCGGCGGCGGTGGAAATTCAGGCGATACTTTATCGGTCGTGCCGGCTACGCCTCAAGTCGCGGTCAAGAATACCGTGGCATTTTCTAGCGAAAACAATGCACCCGTAACAGCCTGCCCTAATGGCGGAATCACGGTTCATTCAGGCGTTGATATCAACGGCGATGGCGTTCTAGAGCGGAGTGAAGTAAGTAACACGCAATATGTTTGCAACGGTGTAAATGGAGGGAAAGGTATTGGCGCTCTGATCGCCGCGACTTCGGAGTCGGCTGGGAATAATTGTTCAAGCGGCGGTTTTAAGATCAGTTCCGGATCAGATGTCAATGGTGACGGAATACTCGAAAGTGCGGAGATTACTTCCGCCTCTTATATCTGCAATGGTGTGTCTGGAAGCAATGGTGCCAATGGCTTAAATACTCTGGTGAAGATTGTTGCCGGAGTGGCAGTGAATATCTGCCCTAGTAATGGTAATCAGATACAGTCTGGGCTCGACCTTAATAACGATGGGATTTTGCAATCAGCCGAAGTCACCACTACTGCCTACGTATGCGATGGAGCGTCTGGTGCTACTGGGCCAACTGGTGCAACAGGGGCGACCGGCACCGATGGCCTGACTACGCTAGTGGTGACAGTCGCAGAACCTGCGGGGGCGAATTGTTCCAATGGTGGTAATAAAACGACTTCGGGTCTGGATCTCAATAGCGACGGCACCCTTGAGGCGAGCGAAGTGGTGTCGACGACCTACGCGTGCAACGGCGCACAAGGAGCTACGGGTGCCACAGGGCCAACTGGTCCAACCGGGCCTATGGGAGCCACAGGTCCGGCAGGTCCTTCCGGTCGTCTCAACTGGGTTAGTGCGACTGCTTCAACCGTACAGGCGGTGGCAAATACCGGATATATAGCCAATAATGGCAGCGTCGGAGTCGCGATTATTTTGCCCGATGCTCCGGCCATAGGCGATCAGGTGCAAGTTAATGGCATGGCCGCCTGGACGCTGGTGCCAAATTTCAATCAAATAATTGTCCATAACATGGCCGGCACTGGCGCCGTTACGGGTGGTGGGCTTTCTGGCGCTCTTGGAGATTCCATTTTAGTGCAGTATGTCGGTAACAATACCTTCATGGTCACAGCGTTTATCGGGCACATTACTCCGATCAGCAATAACATCTTTGCTCAATATGGAGTGCTGTGGACGCCGCCAGACTTCAATGTTACCTACACCTGGGCGCAAGGCACCGCCAATTGCGCTGGCGCGTCATTCGGTGGTTTAAGCGGCTGGCGGATGCCGATCGTGTCGGAATTGTTGGCAATTGACGCAATTGGCGTGAAGGGGACTCACGGCTGGCCGAATACTAATGGCAATATGTGGGCTTCAGACCCATCTCCGGACACTCCGGGTGCCTATGCTGTTGAGGCGTTTGGATTTCACTCCAGCGGGTACCAAATTGGCACTAATAGTATTTACGCCACTTGTGTACGCTAGGGAATAAACTGCGTGATTCCAGAACGTCGTTTCAACAAGAATGCAGCGATTGATTGCGAGATCGCGACGCGCTTGCATTGGGTAGGCACGTATCTCGAGACCGGCAACGCCGGTCTTGTATGCGCGCGCCGCGGCCTCTCAAGGCGTACGCTCCGTAAATGGCTGAGCCGCCAGCGCGGTGCGGGCGAACAGGGTCTACGGATCCAGACCGAACGAGGCAGCGACTTCTTTGCAGAAGCCGCCTGCTGGCTATTGCCTGGGCTATCTCCTTCGAATTGATGCCGCGGCACTGGCATGTCCAGCAGGACCAGAGTCCGGCATCGATCGCGGACGTGAGGCGGCAAACGGTATGTGTTCGCGCCCGCTGGCGTATCGATGCGCCTTGTTCTGACCAAGGCGCGTTTGCGGGAAATGCAGAGACCCGAACGAGAAGGAGGCTGAAGTATTAATGTGGAACCTGCTACTCAATAGACATCAGGCTTTCTTTACCCACGCAATGCACCAGCCATTGGCAGCTACTTGCCCGCCGAACAATGGGCAGTCCCCTTTAGGTGCACCTGCCTTGCCATCATATAGGTAGCAGTTTCCGCAGCGCTGGCTAGCTTCGTGTTTTGGATACTTGGTCTTATCGACCTTGTTCGTATCTGCCTTATAACCGAGGTCGACAGCGGGCGGGTCTTTGTCATCGAGGATCGAGCCACCAGCCTGTGCGCGGGCCAATGTCGACACGGCAAGGGTGGTCGCTGCAGCGACCACTGGAATGCTCTTCAGAAATTGACGACGATTGGACATGGTGCTTTTCCTTCTTGTGGAGGAAGACAGCTTATCGATGAATGAGTCGTAACGAAATTACGCAGCAGGCGTCGCGGCGCGTTGTTGTGCGTAGCCGTGTGTACGTTGCCGCCTGGTTACATTGGTCGGCTTACTTGGTCTTGGGTTCAGACGAACATGTCTTCACGCCCAGGATGCTGTAGGCGGGGCAGACGCGCACCAGGCCTGTCAAGAGCGGAAGGGCGCCAATCCAACCCCATGCGCCAACCCGTCCTGTCGCAGCCAGTCCAATCAGGACTAGCCCAACGATAATCCGTAGAGTCCGGTCAACGGTTCCAACGTTCGCTTGCATGGCAGGCTCCTTATCAGGAAGAAAATCACGCGAATGAGGATGCTGGGTTGCGGTAACTTTCCAACATCACGGGCTGGTGAGACAAACACTAACTCGATCACTTTACGGCCTGCGGGACGCAGCACAATGATGTAGCTCAATCTCTTGTGAATTTGTAGTCGTGAGGCACGTCTTCCTGCGTTTAGCGAGCATCCTTCGGCCGGTCGCCTTTGGGCCAGTCCTTTACCCTGGCCGCATAATCTGGTCGCGGCTGCTGGGTGAAGTAGGCCGCGACATCCACGGCATCCTGCGCCGATAGCGTTCCGC
>NZ_JFJV02000004.1:0-11806 GCF_000611145.1 Cupriavidus sp. SK-3
AATTTTCTTCCCTTGAGGGGCAACTGTCCCTCAAGGGGCATGTTGTCTCTTGATTTTGGGGAAGATCCTCAAGATAGGAGAGCAGCATGGAAGCATTGATCCGCAAGGATGAATCTGCGCCCTCCGGCGTACCGCAGCGATGGGGCGACATTAATTGGCGCCGTGTTGAACGGAACGTTCGGGTAATGCAGATTCGAATTGCGAAGGCAACACAGGAAGGGGACTGGCGCAGGGTGAAAGCCCTGCAACGGTCTCTGACCCGCTCGTGGTCCGCCAAGGCATCGGCGGTGCGGCGAGTGACGGAGAACCAAGGTGCGCGGACAGTAGGTGTTGACCGCGAACAGTGGAACTCGCCTGAAGTCCGGTGGGAAGCCATCGGGCGGTTGAAGCGCCGGGGGTATCGGCCCATGCCATTAAGGAGGGTCTTTATTCCCAAAGCCAACGGAAAGGAGCGCCCTCTGGGCATTCCGACCATGTTGGATCGAGCCATGCAGGCCTTATACCTGCTGGCGCTGGAACCGGTGTCCGAAGGGACGAGCGATCCGAACTCGTATGGGTTCCGGATCAATCGTTCCACTGCGGACGCCATGTCTCAGCTATTTGTCTCGTTGTCCCAAAAGGCTTCCGCCCAATGGGTGTTAGAGGCAGATATCAAGGGTTGCTTTGACCATATCAGTCACGGCTGGTTAGATCGCAATGTCCCGATGGACAAAGTGATCCTGCAAAAGTGGCTGAAAGCTGGCGTGGTATTTCAGGGCCAGTTTCAGGCGACCGAGGCCGGAACACCACAGGGGGGCATTATTTCCCCGACTCTGGCGAACGTGGCATTGAACGGGTTGGAACGGCAACTGGTGGAGTTCCTCAGGACAAAGCTAGGGGTCAACAACACGAAGAAGTTGAAGGTGAACGTTGTGCGCTATGCGGACGACTTCGTGATCACCGGCAATACGCCGGATGTGTTGGAGCACGAGGTGAAGCCGTGGGTAGAGCAGTTCCTAGCAGTACGGGGGCTGACGCTATCGACGGAGAAAACGCGGATTGTCCACATTGCCAACGGCTTCGACTTCCTTGGGTGGAATTTCCGGAAGTACTCGGGAACGCTGCTCATCAAGCCGAGCAGGAAGAACGTGCAGACGTTCTATCGCAAGGTGAAGGGGGTAATCAGTGCTAACAAAGCGGCGAAGCAGTCGGATCTGATCGAACTGCTGAACCCGATGCTAAGGGGCTGGGCGCAGTATCACAGTCCAGTGGTTGCGAAGGCGACGTTCACACGCGTGGAGCATGCGGTATTTAAGGCTCTATGGCGATGGGCGAAACGGCGACACCAAGGAAAGAACGCCGATTGGGTGCGGAAGAAGTACTTCGCATCAGTCGGGGAACGGAACTGGGTGTTTGGGACCAAAGCAAGGGACAAGAACGGCAATAGCTATTGGACGGAGTTGTACCCGCTTGCGGGGACGCCCATTCGACGGCACAAGAAGATTCGAGGGGATTACAACCCCTTCGATCCAGCGCAGGAGCGCTACGGCGAGACGTTGCGGCAGGAGCGCATGCAAGCAAGCATGACGCACCGAAAGCAATGGATCAAACTGTATGTGTCCCAGCGAGGCTTGTGTGCGGTGTGTCAGTGCAAGATAACCAAGGAAACAGGATGGGAAGATCATCACATCGAATCCCGCATGCTTGGGGGTTCCGATGCTCTAGGGAATCGTGTGCTGCTGCATCCGAACTGCCATATCCAAGTTCACCACCACGGCCAAACTGTTGTGAAACCGGTGTTTAATTAACATTTTGTAGAGGCTTGAGCCGTATGCGGGGAAACTCGCACGTACGGTTCTTAGGGGGGGACAGATCAGCAATGATCTCGTCCCTACCCTACCACCGAGGGGCGTCGCCCGCCGGCGATCGCATCACCGGAGTCCGAACCATCCCATCTTCCGCATGAAGCCCGCATGAAACTTGTCGCCTGGATCATCCGTATCGTCCTGTTCGCGCTGCTGTTCGTGCTGGCGCTGCGCAATACCGCCGATGCTTCCCTGCAACTCTTCTTCGATGCCGTCTGGCGAGCGCCGCTGATCCTGATCCTGCTGGCCGCTTTCGGGCTGGGCATCGTCGCTGCGCTGGCGGCGGTAGCGCCCGCGCTGATGCGCCAGCGCATGGAAGCGAACCGGTTGCGGCGCGCGCTCGGCGAGGCGCGCAGCCAGGCGGCGGAAGGTGCCCGCGAACCACAGGCGGGCTCCGGCATCCCTTACAACGTAGTTGGCCCGAAAGTTTGACCAATGATTTTTGAAACCTGGTGGCTGCTCGCGCTGCCGCTCATTTTCGGCCTCGGCTGGATGGCTGCGCGCTTTGATGCGCGGCAGCTCATGAGCGAACAGGGCGCGCTGCCGCGCTCCTATTTCAAGGGGCTGAACTTCCTGCTCAATGAGCAGCCCGATCAAGCCATCGATGCGTTTATCGAGGTGGCGCGGCTGGACCCCGAGACCACCGAACTGCACTTCGCGCTCGGCGCCCTGTTCCGCCGGCGCGGCGAAACCGAACGCGCCATTCGCGTGCACCAGAACCTGGCCAGCCGCGAGGATCTCCCCGATGCCGAGCGCGAGCACGCGCTCTTTGAGCTGGGCCAGGACTTCCTGCGCGCCGGCCTGCTTGACCGTGCCGAGGAATCGCTGCGGCGGCTGATGTCGGGCCCGTATGCGGCGCCGGCCAAGCATGTGCTGCTCGAACTTTACGAAGTCGAGAAGGAGTGGAAGAAGGCCATCGAGGCGGCACGCGAACTTCAGCCGCTGGAGCAAAAGGACTACAGTTTGCAGATCGCGCAATTCTGCTGCGAACTGGCGCAGGATGCGCTGCAGCGCAAGCAGCCCGAGGACGCGATCGGCTGGTTGGAGCTGGCAATCAAGGAAAATCCCGCCAATGTGCGCGCGCCGATGCTGCTGGGCGACGTGGCCATGGCGGCAGGCGACGCACAGGGCGCGCTTGGCCACTGGCTCGGTATCGAGCGGCAGGATGCCGCCTACCTGCCGCTGGTGGCGGACCGCGTCGTCAAGGCTTATCGCCAGCTCGGCGATGACGGGCGGGCGGTGGAATGGCTGCGCGGCTTGCTCAAGACCAATCTGGCGGCCGAGTTGCTGGATATTGCGTATCGCGCCGAACTCGAACTGCATGGTGCGCATGCCGCGGCGGTCTTGATGCGCGAGCAACTGCGCCGGCAGCCGTCGCTGCAAGCGTTGACCAAGTATTTCGAGGCGCAGGCCGCCGAGGTCGCCGCAGCTGTGGGCGAGGCCAACGGCGCGGCAGAGGCGGGCACCGCCGTGGCGCAGGCGCCTCAGGCGACCGTCCACGATATCGACCAGGAGCAGGAGGTGTCGGCGATTCGCGACCTGCTGCAGAATCGCACGCGTAACCTGGCGCGCTATACCTGCCGCGAATGCGGCTTCCGCGCGCGATTGTTCTATTGGCAGTGCCCTGGCTGCAACCGCTGGGAAACTTACGCGCCGCGCCGTAGCGAGGCACTGGGCTGACGCTGTTGCGTCGCACGCCAATCCCTATCTGGAGTACAAGCTATGAAAGTCACCATTATCGGCAGCGGCTACGTCGGTCTAGTGACCGGGGCCTGCCTGGCCGAACTGGGCAACGATGTGTTTTGCCTGGACGTCGATGAACGCAAGATCGCGCTGCTCAATGCGGGTGGCGTACCGATCTACGAGCCGGGCCTCAAGGAACTGATCCAGCGCAATCGCGAGGCGGGGCGGCTGACGTTCTCCACCGATGTGGCGGCCAGCGTGGAGCATGCCGATGTGCAGTTCATCGCGGTCGGCACGCCGCCCGACGAGGACGGCTCCGCCGATCTGCAATATGTGCTGGCGGCTGCCCGCAATATCGGCCGGCATATGACGGGCTTCAAGGTGGTGGTGGACAAATCGACGGTGCCGGTCGGCACCGGCGACCGTGTCACCGAAGCCATTCGTGCCGAACTGGGCGCGCGCGGCCTGGAGGATCTGCAGTTCTCGGTGGTGTCGAATCCCGAGTTCCTGAAGGAAGGCGCCGCGGTGGAGGACTTCATGCGTCCCGACCGCATCGTGCTGGGTTGCGATGCCGACGTGGCGGGCCGCCATGCCAAGGCGATCATGCGACAGTTGTACGCACCGTTTAACCGCAACCATGAGCGCACCTTCTATATGGATGTGCGCTCGGCCGAGTTCACCAAGTACGCAGCCAACTCGATGCTGGCCACCCGGATCTCGTTCATGAACGAACTGGCGAACCTGGCGGACGAGGTCGGTGCGGACATCGAACTGGTCCGCATGGGCATCGGTTCCGATCCGCGCATCGGCTATAGTTTCCTGTACGCCGGCGCCGGTTACGGCGGCTCGTGTTTTCCCAAGGATGTGCAGGCGCTGATGCGCACCGCCAGCGCGCATGGCAAGCCCATGCGGGTGCTCGAAGCGGTGGAAGCGGTCAACGATGCGCAAAAGCAGGTCCTGGCCGACAAGGTCGTGCGGCGCTTCGGCGAGGATCTCGCAGGCCGCACCTTTGCGATCTGGGGGCTGGCCTTCAAGCCCAATACCGACGATATGCGCGAAGCGCCGTCGCGGGTGCTGGCGCGTGCGCTGATTTCGCGCGGTGCCGCGTTGCGCGTGCACGATCCCATTTCGATGGCCGAGGCCCGGCGCGCGCTGGAAATCGATCTCGCTGATATCGAAGGCGGCTTTGCGCGCGTGCATTTCAGTGATGCGCAGATGGATACGCTCGATGGCGCCGATGCGCTGGTGATCGTCACCGAGTGGAAGGTGTTCCGCAGCCCGGATTTCAACCAGATCAAGCGCCGCCTGAAGACACCCGTCATCTTCGACGGACGCAATCTGTACGAGCCCGAGGCCATGCAGGAATCGGGCATCGAATACCATGCGATCGGGCGGCCGACCACGACGCGCTGAACCGCAACCCAACGGGAACGACAAGCCAACGCCCCGGCTGACGGACCGGGCAGTGTTGCCAAGGATGTCCATGAGCAAGAACCATATTCCGCAGCAACAGATCAATCAATCGCGCATCCTGGTGGCGGGCGACATGATGCTCGACCGCTATTGGTTCGGCGATGTCGAGCGCATCTCCCCGGAGGCGCCGGTGCCGGTCGTGCAGGTAAAGCGTAGCGACGAGCGCCTTGGCGGCGCCGCCAACGTGGCGCGCAATGCCGCCGCGCTGGGCGCTCAGGTCGGCATGCTGGGCGTGGTCGGCGACGACGAACCCGGCCGTACCCTGGAGGCGCTCCTGAACGCCAGCCACGTGCAGCCCTACCTGCTGCGCGACGCCAGCGTCAACACCACCATCAAGCTGCGCGTGATGGCGCACCAGCAGCAGTTGCTGCGGGTCGATTTCGAGAACGTCCCGGCGCACGAAGTGCTGGCCTCCGTACTGGATAGCTTCCAGGCCTTGGTCAAGGAATACAAGGTACTGGTGCTCTCCGACTACGGCAAGGGCGGACTGGCCCACGTGGGCCGCATGGTCGAGACGGGCCGCGCAGCGGGTTGCATGGTGCTCGTCGATCCCAAGGGCGACGACTATTCGCGCTATCGCGGCGCCACGCTGATCACCCCCAACCGCGCCGAAATGCGTCATGTGGTGGGTGCCTGGAAAACCGAGTCCGATCTCACCATCCGGGCCCAGAACCTGCGGCGGGAGTTGCATCTCGAGGCGTTGCTGCTGACCCGTTCGGAAGAGGGCATGACGCTCTATACCGAAGCGGAGGTATTGCACGTTTCGGCGCAGGCGCGCGAAGTCTATGACGTGTCCGGTGCTGGCGATACCGTGATCGCCACGCTGGCGACCATGCTGGGGGCGGGCGTGCCACTCAAGGAAGCCGTGCAGCACGCCAATCGCGCCGGCAGCATCGTGGTGGGCAAGCTGGGCACCGCGGTTGTCACCTATCCTGAATTGTTCGGCACGCCGGCGTAATGTCCGCGCTGTCTTCTGGCTCGATTGAGCCCACACGACCATGACCATCATCGTTACCGGCGCTGCCGGCTTTATCGGCAGCAACCTTGTCAAAGGCCTGAACGATCGCGGCGAAGACAACGTCGTCGCCGTCGACAACCTGACGCGTGCCGACAAGTTCCACAATCTCGTCGACTGCGAGATCCGTGACTACCTGGACAAAGGCGAGTTTCTCGAACGCTTCACGCGCGGCGAGTTCGGCAAGGTGCGCGCGGTCTTCCATGAAGGCGCCTGCTCGGACACCATGGAGACGGATGGCCGCTACATGATGGAGAACAACTTCCGCTACACCAAGGCGCTGATGGATGCCTGCCTGGAACAGGGCACGCAATTCCTCTACGCCTCGTCGGCCGCGACCTACGGTGCCTCACAGGTGTTCAAGGAAGAACGCGAATACGAGAAGCCGCTGAACGTCTACGGCTACTCGAAGTTCCTGTTCGACCAGGTGGTGCGCCGCACGTTGCCGACCGCGCTGTCGCAGATCGTGGGTTTTCGCTACTTCAACGTCTATGGCCCGCGCGAAGCGCACAAGGGGCGCATGGCATCGGTGGCGTTCCACAATTTCAACCAGTTCCGTGCCGATGGCACCGTGAAGCTGTTCGGCGAGTATGGCGGCTACGTACCGGGTGGCCACACTCGCGATTTCATCTCGGTGGAGGACGTGGTCAAGGTCAACCTGTTCTTCCTGGATCACCCGGACAAGTCGGGCATCTTCAATCTTGGCACCGGCCGTGCGCAACCCTTCAACGATATTGCCGCGACCGTGGTCAACACGCTGCGCGAAGCCGATGGCCGTCCCCACCTGACACTCGACGAGATGGTGCAGGAGGGTCTGGTGGAATACATCAAGTTCCCCGATGCGTTGCGCGGCAAGTATCAGTGCTACACGCAATCCGATGTCTCGCGCCTGCGCGGCGCCGGGTACAAGGAGCCGTTCTACACAGTGGAAGAAGGCGTGTCGCGCTATTGCCGCTGGCTGCTTCAGAACAAGGCCTGAGATCGCAAAATGCGCGATCCGCTTTGCCGCCCTTGACGGAAACACCTCGGTAGCGTTGAGGTGAACTTTTGTTGCAGGGCGCGCCAAGGCGGCCTGCCGCTCCTATCCTCCGTGGTGGCCCCCCCCCGCCCGCCCCGGGCCCCCCTGCCGCTCCTATCCTCCGTGTTGCCTCGTCCGGACCGGGCGAGGCAACCTTCATAAACGGATAGGAGAATCTCCCATGTTCAAGCAAACTCTGACTGCTTCCAAGCAGGTATTGCTGGCGGCTGCCGTATGGTTTTCGCTGTCGGGCGCCGCGCTCGCGGCGGTCGATGTGAATACCGCCGATGAAGCCGCGCTGGTTTCGCTCAAGGGCATCGGGCCGGCCACGGCCAGCACCATCATCAATGAGCGCACCAGGGGCGGGCCCTTCAAGGATGCCGCGGATCTCGCGGATCGCGTCAAGGGCCTCGGGCAGAAATCGGTCGTGCGTTTGCAGGAGGCCGGCATGACCATTGGCGCCGGCAGCGCCACCGCGCCGAAGGCCGCGGTGGCCGCGGCCCAGAAGGATGGCAAGGCGGAGAAGCCGCCGGTCAAGGCTGCCCGCTAAGGCGCCGGCGGGCTCGCGGCCGCGACGCCCGCATCGTCCGTATTTGCGCATCGAAGCCCCGGCCTGGTCCGGGGCTTTTTGCCGCCCGCGCACCGGTGCGGACGGCAGACGCTGGTATGGCTCGTGCTAGTTCCGCGTGGCTTCGCACGATTGCGGTCGCGCGGTATCATGCGGACGCCGCGGCAGCCTGAGCCGGCCGCGCGGCCAACATAATCCAAATCGAGCCGGACCTGCTCACGCATGCGGGGGCCAGGCCAAAAAAACGGGAGCAGGACAATGGGAAATAACGAGGACGCGGGATTCCTGCCCAAGTGGCGGCTAAAGACCCACGGCGTGATTGCGCCTGATGAGCGTCTGCCTGCCGGCCAGACGCTCCTGGCGGGGATCCAGCATGTGGTGGCGATGTTCGGCTCGACGGCGATCGCGCCGATCCTGATGGGTTTCAATCCCAATATCGCCATCCTGTTTTCGGGCATCGGTACGCTGATTTTCTTCCTGTGTGTGCGCGGCAGGGTGCCCAGCTACCTGGGCTCCAGCTTTGCCTTCATCGCCGTGGTGATCGCCGCGACCGGCTATGCCGGCAGCGGACCCAATCCCAATATCCCGGTGGCGCTGGGCGGCATCATCGCCGCCGGCGTGCTCTACCTGCTGATCGGGCTGGTGGTGCAGGCGGTCGGATATCGCTGGGTCGAGCGGCTGATGCCGCCTGTGGTGACGGGGGCCATTGTGGCGGCGATCGGCCTGAATCTTGCGCCGGTGGCAGTCAAGGCCGTCAGCGGCGCCACGCTTGACACCTGGGTGGGGCTGGCCACGGTGCTGGCCGTGGGCACGGTGGCGGTGCATGCGCTGGGCATGTTGCGCCGGCTGCCGGTGCTCGTGGGTGGCTTGTTCGGCTATGTGCTGTACTACATCTGCACCAACGGGCTGGGCATGGGCAAGGCCATCGACTTCTCCGGCGTGGCCGCGGCCAGCTGGTTCGGCCTGCCGGTCTTCGCGTCGCCGGTGTTCCAGGCCAGCGCCATGCTGCTGATCGCACCGGTGGCCATCGTGCTGGTGGCGGAAAACCTCGGGCACATCAAGGCCATCAGCGTGATGACCGGCCGCAATCTCGACCCGTACATCGGCCGCGCCTTTATCGGCGATGGCATTGCCACCATCATTTCGGCCAGCGGGGGCGGCACGGGCGTGACCACCTATGCCGAGAACATGGGCGTGATGGCCGTGACCAAGATCTACTCCACGCTGATCTTCGTGGTGGCGGCTGTGGTGGCCCTGGTGCTTGGCTTTTCGCCCAAGTTCGGTGCGCTGATCCTGACCATCCCGGGTCCGGTGATCGGTGGCCTGACCATTGTCGTGTTTGGCCTGATCGCCGCCACCGCGGGGCGCATCTGGGTTGAGAACAAGGTCGATTTCTCCAATTCGCGCAACCTGATCACGGTCGGCGCCACGCTGACCGTGGCGGCCGGCGACCTGACCCTGAAGCTGGGTGGCATGACGCTGGGCGGCATCGGTACCGCCACCTTCGGTGCCATTCTGCTCTACCACCTGCTGGGCAACAGCAAGAACGAAGCCGAGGCGAAGGCCTGATTGGCCGCGGCGTGGCGGGCTGCGATGTCCGTCCACGCCGGCAACGCGGGTTTCGGGACTGGATTACAATGTCCGCCGACATTGGAATCCCGCTCACCATGGCCTACAAGACGATTGAAGACACCATCGGCAACACGCCGCTGGTCCAACTGCAGCGCATCCCCGGTGCCGCCGGCGCTCCGCGCGGCAACGTGATCCTCGGCAAGCTCGAGGGCAACAACCCGGCGGGCTCGGTCAAGGACAGGCCGGCGGTGTCGATGATTGCCCGCGCCGAATCGCGCGGGCGCATCAAGCCGGGCGATACGCTGATCGAAGCTACCTCGGGCAATACCGGCATTGCGCTGGCCATGGCGGCCGCCATTCGCGGCTACAAGATGGTGCTGATCATGCCGGAAGACCTGAGCATGGAGCGGCGCCAGAGCATGGCAGCCTATGGCGCGGAGATTATCCTGACCCCGGTCAAGGGCGGCATGGAATACGCGCGGGACCTCGCCGATTCCATGGAGCGTGATGGCCGCGGCGTGATCCTCGACCAGTTCGCCAACCCCGACAATCCGCTGGCCCACTACGAGACCACCGGTCCGGAGATCTGGCGCGATACCGAAGGGCGCATCACTCACTTCGTTTCCGCGATGGGGACCACCGGCACCATTACCGGCGTGTCGCGCTACCTGAAAGAGCAAAGCGCGGCAGTGCAGATCGTTGGCGCGCAGCCGGCCGAAGGCTCACGCATCCCGGGCATCCGCAAGTGGCCGGAGGCATACATGCCGAAGATCTACGACTCGAAGTACATCGACCGCACGGAGGCGGTGAGTCAGGGCGATGCCGAGCACATGGCCCGCCGCATGGCCCGCGAGGAAGGCATCTTTTGCGGGATTTCCGCTGCAGGTGCGTTGTGCGTAGCGGTGCGCATCGCCGAGGAAGTGGAAAACGCGACCATCGTGTTCGTGGTGTGCGATCGCGGTGACCGCTATCTTTCTACCGGGGTGTTTCCGGCCTGAAGCACGTTGTTTCGCGCACCAACAAAAAGCCCCGCACATCGTTGCGGGGCTTTTTGCTTTTTTTGCGTTTGCTTCCGGCGGGTGGGGCGGCGAAGTCAGCCCATCGCCGCTTTCACGGCCTCGCCCAACTGGTAGACCGCCAGCGCGTAGAAGAAGCTGCGGTTATAGCGCGTCAGCACATAGAAATTGCGCAGGCCGAGCATATAGTCAGCGGTTTCGCCCGGTGTGGGCAGGTCAACCACCAGCACGCCGGTTTCGCCCTCGCGCGCCAGGTTGATCGGCTCGTCCACGCGCAGGCCGGCCTTGAGCAACTGATTGAGCGTGCGGGTGGGCCACGGCTCGCCGTCGGCAGCGGCGGCAGCGATGCCGCGGCTGCCCTCGTCGGCGGCAATGCGCCAGACCACCGGGCGGCCCGGTTCCCAACCATGCAATTGCAGGAAGCGCGCAACGCTGCCGATCGCGTCGGTGGCGCTGTTGCGCAGGTCGATATGGCCGTTGCCGTCGTAGTCGATGGCGTACTCGCGCAAGCTGGTCGGCATGAACTGCGGGATGCCGACGGCACCGGCGAAGGAGCCCAACACCGAGAACACATCGGTATTGGTGTCCCGGCACCACAGCAGGTAATCGGCCAGCTGGTTGCGGAACAGCGTCGTGCGCGCTTCGCGGTTAGGTACGTCGGGATAGTCGAACGCCAGCGTGGAGAGCGAATCGATCACGCGGAAGGTGCCCATGTCGCGGCCATAGATGGTCTCGACGCCGATGATGCCGACGATCACCGAAGCCGGCACGCCGAACTCTGCCTCGGCGCGGCGCAGCGTGTCGCGGTTCTGCTGCCAGAAGCGCACACCCGCGTCGATGCGGATCGGCTCGATGAAACGGGAACGGTAGGCGCGCCAGCTTTTGCGCCCCGGCGTGGCGGGCGGCATGATCAGGCGCACTACCGTGGACGAATACACGGCCTGGCCGAACCAGGCTTCCAGGGTCGGGCGAGCAAAGCCGTGGCGCGCCACCATCTCGTCGATAAAGGCGCGGCTCTTGGGGTTGTCACGATAGCGACCCGGCTCGATCTCTTCTTCGCGCATGCTCACGCGGCGCTTGCCGGCGGCTAGCAGGGCGGGGGAGACGCCGCACAAGCTCAATGCGGCAGCGGAAAGTGCGGCGCCCAAAAGCGGGCGGCGCAGGGAGCGCTGGGTGTCGTTCATGGTGTCCTTTGCAAGTGGCCACGAGTATAGCGGATGGTGCCTGTGCGGCACCCCGCTGGGTAGCCGGCGCGGCATGTGCTAACGTAACGAATGGAGACCACGAATAAAGCAATAAGACATGCCCACAGGCTATTACACGCATCCCGAGTTCCTGCTGCATGAGATGGGGCCGTTCCATCCGGAATGCCCGGAACGCCTGCAGGCTATCGAAGACCATCTGATCTCGCACGGCATGGACGGCCTGCTCGACCGGCGCGAGGCGCCCGCCGCGAGCGCCGAGCAGATCGGGCGTGTGCATCGCCCGGAGTACATGGCCTCGCTGGCCGCCGCGAGTCCCGCCAGCGGCTATCATCCCATCGATCCCGATACCCTGATGAACTCGCATACGATGGCTGCCGCCACCCATGCGGCGGGCGCGGCGGGGGCCGCCCCC
>NZ_JFJV02000004.1:11811-17984 GCF_000611145.1 Cupriavidus sp. SK-3
CGCCACCGATGCGGTGATGGCGGGCGAGTTCGAGAGCGCTTTCTGCTGCGTGCGCCCGCCTGGCCACCATGCGGAGCCGGACCGGGCCATGGGTTTTTGCTTCTATAACAACGTGGCGATCGCGGCGCGGCACGCGCTTGCCGCGCATGGCCTCGAGCGCGTGGCGATCGTCGATTTCGACGTGCACCACGGCAACGGCACCGAGGCCGCCTTCCGCGGCGAGGAGCGGGTGCTGATGTGCAGTTTCTTCCAGCATCCGTTCTATCCCTACAGCGGTACCGAGCACATTGCCACCAATATGTCCAACATCCCGCTGCCGGCCTATACCAGCGGCATGGCGGTGCGGGAGGTGGTGGAGACGATCTGGCTGCCGCGCCTGAACGAGTTCAAGCCGCAGATGCTGTTTATCTCGGCGGGCTTCGACGCCCATCGCGAGGATGACATGGGCCAGATGGGGCTGGTCGAGCAGGACTACGCCTGGATCACGACCCAACTGGTGGATGTCGCCCGCGCGCATGCGCAAGGCCGCATCGTCAGTTGCCTGGAGGGCGGCTATAACCTGAGCGCGCTCAGCCGCAGCGTGTGTGCGCACCTCAAGGTGCTGCTCGAACGATAGGAGGCCCCTGGATGGCTGAAACCGACAACCGCACCGCAACGCCGCTGGTGAGCGAAAGCCTGGACGCACCGGGCGTGCTGCGCCTGACGATGAACCGCCCCGAGGCGTTCAACGCCTTGTCCGAAGACCTGCTGGATGCGCTGTTTGATGCATTTTCCCGCGCTGGCGCCGACGCCTCGGTCCGGGTGGTGGTGCTGGCCGCCGCCGGCCGGGCATTTTGCGCCGGCCACGACCTGCGGGAGATGCGGGCTGCCCCTTCGCACGACTACTATCGCCGCCTGTTCGATCGCTGCACCCGCATGATGATGGCGATGCAGAAGATGCCGCAGCCGGTGATCGCGCGCGTGCAGGGGATCGCCACGGCTGCCGGCTGCCAGCTGGTGGCGATGTGTGATCTGGCGGTGGCGGCCGATGTGGCGCGCTTCGCGGTGTCCGGCGTCAATCTCGGCTTGTTCTGCGCGACGCCGGGCGTGGCCCTGTCGCGCAACCTGTCGCGCAAGCATGCGATGGAGATGCTGCTGACCGGAGACATGATCGATGCCATGGAGGCCCGGGACCGCGGGCTGGTCAACCGCGTGGTGCCCGCCGACGCCCTCGACGCCGAGGTTGCCCGCCTGGCCGCCAGCATCTGCGCCAAGCCGGCCGCCGCGGTGGCCGCCGGCAAGGGCTTGTTCTACCGCCAACTGGAGATGGGAATCGAGGCGGCCTACCAGCTGGCGGGGCAGACCATGGCGTGCAACATGATGGATCCGGCGGCGCTGGAGGGCGTCCAGGCCTTTATCGACAAGCGTCCGCCGTCCTGGCGTGGCGCATAAACGGCTTTTTTGTGGTCTTTATGCCTTGAGCATATAAAGACATCGGTAAAAAGTCGTTTCTGGTATGAAGCGGATCGCTTAAAATGCGAGCTTCGCCCAAAAAATAAAATGCGGCAACAGCGCTAGAGAGACATTCTCGCCTGTTGCCGTTTTCTTTTCACATGATCGAACTGCAAGGTCTTTCGCAACGCTTTCCCGGAGGGTCGGGGGAAGTGCATGCGCTGCGGGACGTCAACCTGTCCATTGCGGCGGGTGAGGTCTTCGGCATCATCGGTCGTAGCGGCGCTGGCAAGAGCACGCTGGTGCGCGCCATCAACCTGCTCAATCGCCCCAGCGGAGGCCGCGTGATCGTGGCCGGACAGGAGCTGACCGCGCTCGACAGCGGCGCGCTGCGCAAGGCGCGCCGCGACATCGGCATGATCTTCCAGCATTTCAACCTGCTGTCGTCGCGTACCGTCTTTGACAACGTGGCGCTGCCGCTGGAGCTGGCAGGCAAGTCTCGGAGCGAGATCTCCGACACGGTGCTGCCGCTGCTGGAACTGGTTGGCCTGACGGCGCTCAAGGACCGCTACCCCGCCCAGATCAGCGGCGGGCAGAAGCAGCGCGTGGGGATTGCCCGCGCGCTGGCGAGCAAGCCCAAGGTGCTGCTGTCAGATGAGGCCACCTCCGCCCTCGACCCGGAAACCACCCGCGCCATCCTGGAGCTGCTCAAGCAGATCAATCGCGAGCTCGGCCTGACCATTGTCATGATCACGCACCAGATGGAAGTGATCAAACAGGTCTGCGACCGCGTGGCCGTACTCGAAGCCGGGCAGGTGGTGGAAACCGGCCGGGTCATCGACGTGTTCCTGCGCCCGCAGCATGAGGTCACGCGTGCCATGATCGGCGACGTGATCGCTCAGGAATTGCCGCCCAGCGTGCTCAAGCGCGTGGAAAGCCGGCTCGGCAACGGGCGCGACCACGTCTACCGCCTGGCGTTCACGGGCGAAGGCGTGGACCAGCCAGTACTGGCCCAGGCGATCCGCCGCTACGGGCTGGACTTCAATATCCTGCACGGGCATATCGACGAGATCCAGGGCCAGGCCTTCGGTTCGCTGGCCATCATGGCCACCGGCGAACTGGCCGATGTGAAGGCGGCGATGGAATACCTGCAACAGGAAGGCGTAGTGGTGGAGGAGCTCGAGCATGTGGTCTGAAATGTTTGACCTGTTCCTGACCTCGTTCAACGAGACGCTGCTGATGGTGGCGATCTCGGGCGTGGTCGGCGCGTTGTTCGGCGTGCCGCTGGGCGTGCTGCTGCACCTGACCAACCGCGGCGGCGTGTTGTCGCATCCGCTGTTCAACCGCACCATCGGCGTGGTGGTCAATGCCGTGCGTTCGATTCCTTTCATCATCCTGCTGGTGGTGGTGATCCCGTTCACGCGCTTCATCGTCGGTTCGTCGATCGGCACCACCGCGGCCGTGGTGCCGCTGACGATCGCCGCGATTCCGTTTATCGCGCGCCTGGTGGAAAGCGCGCTGCGCGAGGTGGACAAGGGCCTGGTCGAGGCCGCCCAGTCGATGGGCGCGACCACCGGCCAGATCGTGATGAAGGTGCTGCTGCCCGAAGCCATGCCCGGCATCGTGGCTGGCCTGACGATCACCTTCGTCAGCCTGGTGGGTTATTCGGCCATGGCCGGGGCCATCGGCGGCGGCGGCCTGGGCGACCTCGGCATCCGCTACGGCTACCAGCGCTACATCACCGAGGTGATGGTGGCGGTGGTGGTGATCCTGATTGTTTTCGTGCAAGCCGTGCAAAGCTTCGGTGACTGGCTGGTGCGCCGCATCAGCCACAAGTAATCCGGCGTTCCACCCGGCTACATACCAAGACTTAGAGAAATCGAGAAAAAGGAAGTCAACATGCAACGTCGTAACTTGCTGCAATGGATTGTCGGCGCCGCCCTGGGCGCCAGCCTGGCCACTGGCGCCATGGCGCAGGAAAAGCCGATCAAGATCGGCGTCACCGGCGGCCCGCACGCCCAGATCATGGAGCAGGTGAAGAAGGTCGCGGCCAAGGACGGCCTGAATATCCAGGTGGTGGAATTCAGCGACTACATCCAGCCCAATGCGGCGCTGGCTTCGGGGGACCTGGATGCCAACAGCTACCAGCACCTGCCTTACCTGGAAGCGCAGATCAAGGACCGTGGCTACAAGTTCACCCACATCGCCTTCACCGTGACTTTCCCGATGGGCGTGTACTCCAAGAAGATCAAGTCACTCGACCAGATCAAGGACGGCGCGCGCGTGGGTGTACCGAACGATCCCACCAACGGTGGCCGTGGCCTGCTGCTGCTGCAAAGCAAGGGTCTGATCAAGCTGCGCGCCGATGCCGGCCTGAAGGCCACGCCGCTGGACATCGTCGCCAACCCGAAGAAGATCAAGATCGTCGAGCTGGATGCCGCCCAACTGCCGCGCTCGCTGGACGACCTCGACGCCGCCGCCATCAACGGCAATTACGCCGAGTCGGCTGGGCTGTCGCCCACCAAGGATGCCATTGCCATGGAGGGCCCCAAGGGCCCCTATGCCAACCTGATCGCCATCCGCGAAGCCGACAGGAACAAGCCCTGGGTGGCCAAGCTGGTCAAGGCCTACCACTCGCCGGAGATCAAGCAGTACGTCCATAGCACTTTCAAGGATTCGGTGATTACCGCTTGGTAAGTTGAAAAAAGCCGCGAAAATCGTGTAACGCAGGGCATCCTGCGGCACAATGCGGGCAAGTTTTCACGTTGCCGGGCTATGCCCGGCAATTCTTTACCGATAAAATAGTACGACCGTTCGAAAAACAAGAGTGCCACCCAGCCGGTGGTTATAATGGCAAGCGAACCAAATTTCTGACTATCGACTATCAGTGGAGTGAGCGCATGAAAGTACTCGTCGCAGTCAAGCGCGTGGTGGATTACAACGTCAAGGTCCGGGTGAAGTCGGACGGTACGGGCGTGGATCTGGCCAACGTCAAGATGAGCATGAACCCGTTTGATGAAATCGCCGTGGAAGAAGCGGTGCGTCTGCGGGAAGCCGGGGTGGTCACCGAGGTGATCGCCGTGTCCTGCGGCGTGGCCCAGTGCCAGGAAACCCTGCGTACCGCGATGGCCATCGGCGCTGACCGCGGCATCCTGGTCGAATCGAACGAAGACCTGCAGCCGCTGGCCGTGGCCAAGCTGCTCAAGGCCCTGGTAGACAAGGAGCAGCCGCAACTGGTGATCCTGGGCAAGCAGGCCATCGACGACGACTCCAACCAGACCGGCCAGATGCTGGCTGCGCTGGCAGGCCTGCCGCAAGCTACCTTCGCCTCGAAGGTGGTGGTGGCTGATGGCAAGGCGTCGGTGACGCGTGAAGTGGACGGCGGTCTGGAGACCCTGTCGATCAAGCTGCCGGCGGTGGTGACCACCGATCTGCGCCTGAACGAGCCGCGCTACGTGACGCTGCCCAACATCATGAAGGCCAAGAAGAAACAGCTCGACACCGTCAAGCCGGAAGATCTCGGCGTGGATGTGGCGCCGCGTCTGAAGACCCTCAAGGTCGTCGAGCCGCCCAAGCGCAGCGCGGGTGTGATGGTGCCGGACGTTGCGACGCTGGTGCAAAAGCTGAAGAACGAAGCCAAGGTCATCTGAGCGCGCCAGGAGATAAAACATGACTGCACTCGTCATTGCTGAACACGACAACCAATCCATCAAGGCCGCCACGCTGAACACCGTGACCGCAGCCGCCCAGTGCGGCGGCGACGTCCACGTGCTGGTGGCTGGCGCCAACGCCGCCGCCGCAGCAGCCGCCGCAGCGAAGATCGCCGGCGTGTCCAAGGTGCTGCTGGCCGACGCCCCGTATTTCGGCGACGGCCTGGCCGAAAACGTGGCCGAGCAAGCGCTGGCCATCGCCAACGACTACAGCCACATCCTGGCGCCCGCCACCCCGTACGGCAAGAACATCCTGCCGCGCGTGGCCGCAAGGCTGGACGTGGCCCAGCTGTCGGACATCACCAAGGTCGACAGCCCGGATACCTTCGAGCGTCCGATCTACGCCGGCAACGCGATCTCGACCGTCCAATCGGCGGACAAGGTCAAGGTCATCACCGTGCGCGGCACCGGCTTTGACGCCGCCGCCGCCGAAGGTGGTTCGGCCGCCGTGGAGAACCTGCCGGCCGTGGCCGATGTTGGCATCTCGCAATTCGTTTCGCGCGAAGTCACCAAGAGCGACCGCCCCGAACTGACTGCCGCCAAGATCATCGTGTCCGGTGGCCGTGGCGTGGGTTCCGGCGAGAATTACACCAAGGTGCTGACGCCGCTGGCCGACAAGCTGAACGCCGCGATGGGCGCTTCCCGCGCTGCCGTGGACGCCGGCTTCGTACCCAACGATTATCAGGTCGGCCAGACCGGCAAGATCGTCGCGCCGCAGTTGTATATCGCCATCGGTATCTCCGGCGCGATCCAGCATCTGGCCGGCATGAAGGACTCCAAGGTGATCGTGGCGATCAACAAGGACGCCGAAGCACCGATCTTCTCGGTGGCCGACTACGGTCTGGTGGGCGATCTGAACACCGTGGTGCCCGAACTGGTGGCAGCGCTGGGCTGATCCCCGCAGCCCGGCGCGGCGTTCGACACGCCGGGTTCGATCAGGAAGTACTAGCCGTTCCGGGCTTGCCCGAGAACGGCTTTTTTATACATATCCGGAGACATCGATGACCTATCGTGCCCCGCTCAAGGACATGC
>NZ_JFJV02000005.1:0-4639 GCF_000611145.1 Cupriavidus sp. SK-3
GGTGGGGATAGTTGTGTATAAGCGCATGGGCATAAACCTGTATCTCGGCCGACCCTCTGAGTGGCTCAGTGGGCCGCTCTCGAGTAGCGTGGCGAAGGGCAGCGAGCCGCCGGCCGCGCCATCCAGCCCAATGCAGGGCACGGTCTGCGCCGCGGGACTGGCCAGCACCGCATCGGCGCTGACCGGCTCGAACACCAGCGCCTTGACGCCGGCATCGCGCACGCAATAGTCCAGTTCCTCCGGCTTGGCGCGCCAGTTCAGCGGCACCATCACAATGCCGGCGAACTGGCAGGCCCAGTGCTTGCTGACGCCTGCCGTGCAAGCTTCAAGTCGGAATATGGTGGCTGAAACAGCCGCGGTCGGCGCTGACGAAGCATGCGACGTAATTGTCGCAGTCGTCGCCGGCAAAAAAAAAGGAACGCAGGTTCGCCGCGGCTAGCCTAGGATGATAAATGTCTTATTGGATGAGCGAGCGAACCAGCGCGCACGGCAACCAGGGCCGTACCGCACAAATCACATCGCACTGAGTCGGCGCTGCTTCAACACACGGGAGTCTCTATGGTCCAGTTTTCGTTGAATGGCAAAACGGTCACGGTAAATGTAACGCCCGATACGCCACTACTGTGGGTCCTGCGAGACCATCTCGGACTGACCGGCACGAAGTTCGGTTGCGGCGTATCGCTGTGCCGCGCTTGCACGGTGCACCTCGACGGCGCCGCAACGCCCTCCTGCGTACTGCCGATATCGGCGGTGGCCGGTCATAAGATCACGACCATCGAGGGCCTCGGCGGGCCGGTGGCACAGGCCGTGCAGACCGCCTGGGACAAGATCCAGGTCCCGCAATGCGGCTACTGCCAGTCTGGGCAGGTGATGGCCGCGACGGCATTGCTGACCCAGAAGGCCGCCCCGACAGACGCCGACATCGATGCCGCCATGCAAGGCAACCTGTGCCGTTGTGGCACCTACCCTCGCATCCGCCAGGCCATCCATGAAGCCGCGCAGCATCTCGGAGAAAAGGCATGACAAGAAAACTGGCGAATGGAATGGCGAGCAGGATCGTGGTCTCACGCCGGCAGTTTCTCGAGGTTGTCGCGTTGGCAGGCGGTGGCCTGATGCTGGGCCTGCGCATGGGGCAGTCGCAGGCAGTCGAGCCTGCGGCTGGCACCTTCGCCCCCAATGCGTGGATCAGGATTCAGCCGAACGGCGCCGTCACGCTGATCTGTGGGCGCAACGAGATGGGGCAGGACGTGCACACATCGCTCGCCTTGCTGCTGGCTGAAGAGATGGCGGTAGACCCTCGGCGCGTGCGTATCGAGCAAGCGCCGGTCGACCCGGTCTATCTCAACCGGATGCTTGGCGCACAGATCACCGGCGGCAGCACCAGCGTCAGGGACGCCTGGGAGCCGTTGCGGCGCGCTGGCGCAGTGACGCGCAAGTTGATGGTGACCGCCGCAGCCGAGACATGGAATGTACCCGAGGCCGAGTGCCGCGCGGGCGATGGTGCCGTGACGCATGGCAAGAAGACGCTTGGCTACGGATCATTGGCCGCTCACGTGGCGCGTATCCCGGTACCGAACGATGTCATCCTGAAATCACCCGGGGATTTCACCCTGATCGGCAAGTGGGGGCCGCGACTGGATGGCGCCGACAAAGCGCGCGGGCGCACGGTGTTCGGTATCGACGTCAAGCGGCCGGACATGGTGTATGCGGCGCTGACCGCCTGTCCCGTGCTGGGGGGCGAGGTCGCGAGCTTCGACGCGGATGCCGCGCGCAAGCGACATGGTGTACACAGGGTGGTGAATCTCGGCGAAGGCATCGGCGTGATCGCCGATCACTACTGGACGGCCCGTACCGCGCTGGCGGAAGTCAAGATTCAGTGGGACGAGGGCCAGGCCGCGAAGCTCGACACTGCGGCCATCCGCGCCTCACTGGAACAGGCAGCATCCCGCCCCGGCGTGGTGGTACGGCAAGCAGGCGACGCGCAGGCGGCGCTGTCCAAGGGCAAGCTTATCGAGACACGCTACACCTCGCAGATGCTCGCGCATGGCACCCTCGAACCACAGAACTGCATGGCGATGGTCTCGCCGACCGGTGTCGACGTGTGGGTCAGCACGCAGTTTCCACAAGGTGCGCAAGCGGCAGCCGCAAAAGCCGCAGGAGTCCCCACCCAACAGGTGAGGATCCATCCCCAGTTCATCGGCGGTGGATTCGGGCGGCGGCTCGACGTCGATTTCGTGCCCCAGGCAGTCGCACTCGCCAAGACCATGCCGGGTACACCAGTCAAGCTGATCTGGTCCCGCGAGGAAGACACCGCCCACGACTTCTATCGTCCTCCCAGCCTGCATCTGATGCGCGCCACGCTGCAGGACGGTCGAGTGAGCGCGCTGGGCGTCAAAATGATTTCGCCCTCGATCACGAACCGGCTCTTCCCCGGCGTGGTCAAGAATGACAACGATGGCTTCATGACGGAGGGCCTGGTCGATTTCACCTATGACGTGCCCGATCTCGAACTGCGTACCGTGATCCAGGAAGTCGGCATCCGCGTGGGCTTCTGGCGCTCGGTCAGCTACGCGCTAAACGCGTTTGCCATCGAGAGCTTCGTTGATGAGCTCGCGCACGCGGCAGGGCGCGATCCGGTGGCGTTCCGGCTGGCCATGCTGCAGAACCACCCCCGCCAGCGCGCCGTACTCGAACGCGCGGTGGCGGAGTCCGGCTTCAAGCAGCGCGCCGGAGGCGCGCGGGCTTTCGGTGTCGCGACGATGGAGTGCTACGAATCGCATCTCGCGCTGGTAGCGGAAGTGTCGGGCACGGCGGACAAGATCCGGCTGGAGCGGCTCACCTATGTCGTCGATTGCGGTATCGCTGTGCATCCCGACCAGGTGGTTGCCCAATTGGAAGGTGGCGCGGTGACGGGGATCATCAACGCCATTCGTTGCAAGGTCACCGTGAAGAACGGGCGCGTCGAACAAAGCAACTTCCACGACTTCCCTTTGCCCCGGATGGCCGAGGTGCCGCCGGTGAAGGTGATCAGGCTGCCCGGCACCGACAAGCCTGGGGGCATTGGCGAAACCGGAGTTCCGCTGGTCGCGCCTGCGCTGGCGAATGCTGTCTTCGCCCTGACCGGCAAGCGCATCCGCTCGCTGCCGCTGGAAGATGGCGGCGTGCACTTCGTCTAGGTCATAGCGTGCGTTTCAAAGAAATCCAGGCGTCGTCGCCGGCTTCCCAGCCGATGCCGCGGCAAAAACCAACTCTATTGCGATAACTTTTCTTTGGGCTATCCATTTAACCGGAGTTAGCAGCATACTGCCGCCACGGATCACCCGAGCGCAGGTATTCACTATCCCGGTTCCCTTGGCGAGTTCCAGACGTGGTTCCAGTCCGATGCGGATTGCCTGGACTACCTCGAGTGGTTGCGATGGCCGTCCGGGTTCGTCTGTCCGGATTGCGGTCACGCTGGTGGATGGCGACTGGGCCTACCACCGTAGGCGCCTGTATGTGCGAGAACGTACAGCGCAATTCTGACGCTGGATCAATGTCGCAATCGCAGTGCCAGCTCACATGCTCTTGAGCTGTCTTGGGGCACTTCATCCCGTTTTCGATCTATGACTTTGCGAGGCCATATGGATACCAAGCCGCAACCAGGTCAGCAGTGCTTTGTCATCAGCCACCTGAGGGAGGCCGACTTCAAGACGGGGGGGGGCTGCGTGGCTATTCCACCTATCGCGATCTCGGCGTGGCTGAGGCCACCGGCGGCCTTGCAAAGGCCCACGTGATCCGCATGATTACCCCTTTCCGCCCCGAACTGAGCGTGCGACACCACCACAATGTGCAATTCCAGATGGTCTATTGCCTGAAGGGCTGGTTCGAGACCGAGTTTGAAGGTGCAGGGCGTCACCGCCTTGTAGCAGGCTCGAGTTGGGTGCAGCCGCCCGGCATACGACACAGGGTGGTGGGGTGGTCGGACGGTTGTGAGCTGCTGGAGATTCTGGTGCCGGCAGAGCATGAGACGGTCAACGATGAATAACGCTCCATGAGGGATGAACGGGCGTGAAGGCTTCAACGCGCAGCATTTGAATGCGCGCATCTGGGCTGTGTTCAGAAAGATGTGGTCGAACGCGCGAGATCCGGAGTAGCAGGCCACGGCGAGTTTGACTTCATCGTGACGATGGATGCCGCAAGCGTCAGGGGTGAACGAAATGGACCTAAAACTTACCGGGAAATCGGTGCTCATCACCGGTGGCACACGTGGTATTGGTTTGGCCGGTGCCAAAGCATTCGCTAGTGTAGCGTTCTGTTCTTGGTGGAACTTATATGAGACTATTGCTCTACAGCGACAAAGCGTGGAGAGAGCAAGTGCGAGTGGCCCCCGAGATCCTGTTGACCGACGAGGAGCAAACCAAGTTGACGCGGCTGGTTCAGTCGAAGCTCACGAGCGTGAGGCTGGCGCAGCGCGCGCGCATCGTGCTGCTGGCCGCCAACGGCATGCAGAACAAGGACATCGCCGAGCAGTTGGGAGTCGGACGCGTGCAGGTCTCGCGTTGGCGTGAGCGGTATGCGCAATCGGGGCTGGCCGGTATTGAACGCGACTTGCCGCGCGGTGCGCCGCCATTGAAGGTGGACACGGCGCGGCTGGTGGAGC
>NZ_JFJV02000006.1:0-87 GCF_000611145.1 Cupriavidus sp. SK-3
GGCACCACGCGGGATCCGGCGCCGCCCCAAATCTATTCACCTACATCATGTCGATCGAAATCGAGCGCGCGCAAGCGATTACCTGGA
>NZ_JFJV02000006.1:241-39443 GCF_000611145.1 Cupriavidus sp. SK-3
TTGCAGCGGGCGATCCACGCCGGGGGGAGCGTGGAGCATTTCCGGGTGCCGATTGCCGGGGGTACACGGCGCGCCGTGAAGGATCGCTCCGATCTGCAATCGAACGGTTAGCGAGTGGTGCAGTATGCGCCAATGCCCGTGGGTGAGGCTGGGTGCCAGGCGAGGGAAGCCGACGAGACCTTCCAGCCTCTCTATTACGCCGGGCCCGAGGACGTCGAATACGACGAGTCGGCAGAAAGGTCCCGAAGTCGTACTGCGTTGATTGGGTGCGAGAATTCGTAAGGAAGGCTTGGTGCAGGCGAGAAGCGAACGACACGCAAGAGACAAGGTCTCACCGTCCATGGGATAAGGAAGCGTCTGCACCTGCAGTGACTTCGATGAAGGAGAACGAATTGGCCCCAAAGCAAGAGGTTGAACCCCTTGTCGCGAGCAATGCGACGGACGGACTTGGTCAGATGGAGCTTCCCATCGCAGAGGCGATGCGCGACGCGGATCCCGTCATTGGTGAAGCCAGTGGTGCATGCGTCGGTAGTGGCAGCGTTGACACTCAGGCCCGACGCTTGGACTTCTGGAGCGGCCCGACGGCGACCGTGTCATATCGGCGCCGGCGGCCTTACGCAGCCCCGGACGCTTCGACGGAAGACGTGGCACCGGAAGAATCGATGGAAGCCGCCGCCTCGGAAGCGTTGACTGAATCTGACGCGCCGGAAGCGCCCATTGAAGTCATGCCCTCGGAAGCGACCACTGAAGCCGTGGCCGAAGCTCCGGTTGAAGTCCTGGCCACGGACGAACCGATGGAAGCTGCCGCCCAGGACGAACTGACCGAAACGGCCGCCCCGGTAGCACCGCTTTACGCCCCAGCCCCGGAAGCTGCGCCGGAAGAGAGGCGGGCCCCGAAGCGCGGTCGGAAGCCGAAAATCCTAGCTGAAGTTGCCGCTCCGGAAGTCACGACCCAAGAGACCCCAACCCGGAAGCGCGGGCCGAAGCAGATTGCACTGCCTGGAGTGGAGGCTGCCCCGGAAGCGCCGACTCAGAAGACGCAAACCCGGAAGCCGCGACAGGAGCAAAAAGCGCCTACCGCAACTCAAAGCCCGTCCAAATCCTCACTGCTCGCTCAACTGGCATCTGTCAATGCGCAACTTGAGCAGTTGCGAGCCACGGAAGTGCCAAAGGTCGTGGAGGAAATCCAGCAGTTGATGCAGGAGTACGACCTCAGCATTGAGGACATTGCGGGCAAGCCCAGTGTTGAGCCCGCTGCCCGCGCTGTTCCGACCAAGACGAAGCCCGCGCCGCGCCCGAGGTACCGCAATCCCAAGACGGGCCAGACCTGGTCGGGGCGCGGTAGGGCTCCCGCGTGGATTGGCAAGAAGCCCGAGCGTTTCCTAATCGAACTCTTGTACTGAACGACAGGTTGGCGGGCGCGGCCGGTCCGCCCCCCTTCTGACTAGCAAACTCGGCAGGCCGGAAGTTCGGCGGCCACTGCGTAGGAAGACCAAGGGGAAGAGCTGTGCAACGAGCAGGGGGCGGCGGCGCTGCCTGGCAATCAGGACGAAGGCAACGACAGCAGTGACGGCAGCGATGACAGCAAAGACTGAGCGGGCGGACGCGATCCGCCGGATCCAGGCGCAGATGGACGACTACGGGCTCACCTTGGAAGACCTCGACGCGGCGGGGTGCTTCGCGCCGCCGCCGCCTCCACCTCCACCGCCCGCACCACCGGCGCCGGTGGTCTGCTACTGCAATGCGGAAGGGCTGACCTGGGACGGGCAGGGCGAGATGCCGTCGTGGCTCAAGCGGGCCGTCAATGCGGGGCAGAGCGTCGAGTTTTTCCGGGTGGGATAGGCCCGCCGATGCATTCGGCCCTCAGACCAACGGCGATCTGACGAGGGTTCACCGACACAACCAACGACGACCCATTTATGAAAGTACGCGTTTCCACCCTGTTGTGGGTCGCCGCCATGGCTAGCGGCGGCATGCTGCCACGGCCGCCCGCATCGCTCGCGCACGCGACGCGGGTAAAGTGTTGGGCCGCCCCCCGGCGCTTACAGGCAAGCAAGAGGTCCAGGCACGAGAGCGACTTGCGCAGGGGCAATCCATCTCATCGATAGCCCGTGACTTGAACACGAGCCGCCAGACTATCATGCGCCTCCGTGCCCGATACGAACACGTGGCGTCCTGTTGAGGGTGCGCCGCTCGAATTTGCAACCGGTTGCACTGTTTCGCTTGTGGCCACGTTGTCTCAATCGCGTGCATAAGGCCAAATTTTCCCCATCTTGCGGCACACCGAGACCGAGAGGAAAGCAAAGCATGCGGCGTCCAACGTCTGCATGCTGCACACGAAGGCTCGTGAGAGAATTGCGGGGTGGATACGGCTTGCCAAAAAAATGAACCACGCACTGACCCGGAATAATCACTACGTACCTGTCTGGTATCAAAAAGGTTTTCTGACATCGAACGAAAGCCAGCTCTACTACCTAGACAAAGCAGCTCATGAGAGCGGCCAGTCAGACGGACGCGACAATCAACCAGGTGGTCGCTTGCGCCCCCCAGTTTCCAAGCTGCCGCCAAAGAAGTGCTTCTGCACTCTTGACCTCTATACAACTCAGTCTGGTTCAGCTCTGAACGATGACATTGAGCGTTACCTGTTTGGCAAGCTCGATGGGAGCGGGTCAAATGCGGTTAGGGCTTTCGTGTCCGGAGATCCTGTCGGCATGCACGAAGGATTTCAGGATTTTTTTGAGTATCTAGATGCGCAAAAGCTGCGCACTCCCAAAGGTTTGGATTGGATCCGCACATGCTACCCTTCCCTAACCCAGGTCGACCTAATGCACGAGATGCAAGCCCTTCGGCTTATGCACTGCACTATGTGGACAGAGGGGGTCCGCGAAATCGTTTCTGCAGAGCAATCCGACGTCAAATTCATAGTCAGTGATCATCCGGTTGCCATCTACAACAGGGCAGTTCAACCAACCAGTGAAGCCGGCACATCGTCAATTGATCCGCCGGTCGATCTGGTCGGCTCTCAGACGGTCTTTGCGCTTGACGCAAACACATGCCTGATCCTTTCGCACCTCGAATATGCGAACAATCCCCAAACAGCGGACCTGACCAGGAGACGTACCAATGCTCGGTACCGCGGCGGCGGTCTGGTACGGACGGATGCCTTCATACGGAAACGCAAACTGAATCGAGGCGAGGTCATAAAGATCAATCAACTGTTGAAGACGGGGTCTCGACGATACGTTGCTGCCGGCAAAAGAGAATGGTTGTATCCAGAGAAGGATTCTTCAGGGACATGGGCAGATATTGCTGAGGTATTGCTGCCTCGCGATGAGCTATGGCAGTTCGGCGGCGAAATCTACGCTAAGTTCGATGACGGCCACGTTCACTACCAAGATGCCTTTGGCAGGCAATCCGGCGCCCATAAATATCTCGCTAAGAAGCTACCCTCAGGAAAGGTGGGGGTAAACGACCCATGCGGCTGCGGAAGCGGTAGAAAGTTCAAACATTGCTGCAAAGATCTTCCTGCGTCCGATCGCCCTGCATGGGACATCTTTGGTATTCGGGAGCGCAATCTGCTCCTGTGCCGGGCGGTAACCGACATCTTGGGCTTAGACTCGGGAAAGACATGGGACGACGTCCGTCGCGAGCTCAGCGACGAACAAATCGTGAACATTCATGAGGCGTTTGGATCCCTGTGGCCAACTGACACCAACTTGCCGGATCTACTCCCTCGGCCTTCCACAAACTTGTTCAGAGCTGTTTACCTCGGAACGATCGATCCGCGAACGATAGCGCCCGTGGCAACGGGATGGCTCGCGTACTTCGATCAGATCGTAGTGGCACATCCCTTTGTGAATCCGGTCGGCATGCGCCCGGAGTTTAGCCCGACACATTCACCATCACAGTACAAGGAACAGACCCTCAAGAACGTCCTCGCACTGCTAATGCTGGAGCCGTTCATTGATGCCGGTTATGTTCATCTCGTGCCGACTCCGATGGACTTCGACATCGAGTTCTCGAAAATTGTAATGAAGATGGCCAGAACCAGAACTGCCAACTGGAAGCCGGACAAAGCGAGTACGGACCAGTTCATGGAGCTCGCGCGTGAAGATTTGATGCGGACCTTGAGCCGGCTCCCTGACGATCGCCTACGAAAACTAGTCAAGTCAGCTATTCCGGATGCGAGCGATGAAGCAATCGAAGCGCTCATATCTGCGACGAGAAGTCAATATTCGGGAGACCCACTTACGTTGTTACAACCTTTACTGGCCGGGGAGAACGGTGGCCAATTGAAGATCGTCAAGGGTTATGGCCTTGAAGCCGCTCTCTACTTAGCAGCGCTTACTGGATCGGAGATCTATACAGACGTGCACTCCCATTGGGATCATCTTCATGAGCACACAAGTGCCGCCCGCTCGGACAATGCCGCGCCCGACTGGAAGCCGATCGCCGACGCTTTCAGCTCCCTAACGCTCCCCATCGATCTTGATTTGCAGGCCTCATTTACAGCGCGTCAGACCGGCAAGTTCAATGACATGAGAGAGGCGATACGGCGAATCGGCAACCTTGCGCGCGACGAGTCAAACGCCGTTGACAAAGAGAAATTGGCAAGGGTCGTTCTAGGCGCAGCTGAGAAGAATACGAATCAGTGGCAGGGCTCGAACCTAGCTCATGCAGCAAAAGGACGCGTCGATATCTCTGTTCCGCAAAGTGGCTTTGAACGCAACGAGATTACCCGCTTGCTCATAACTTTTGGCTCGCGCCAACCCATCCGCCCGCCACAAATGGCTCTGTTTATTCGAACCACCTACTAGAAAAAAAGCTCCATGCCGGAATAGGAAATTCCTACGCAAGCTAGAGCACGCCGACCAGTGACAAAGAGGACTTGCTGACTTGGAGCGGCGCATGCAGAGGAAGATTTGCTAGGACGGACTTCACATCAACCTCGCCATGCTGGCGGGAGCAGTCCGGTCCTTCCTAGGACTCCGCTAGTGTGGCTGAGGTGTTCGCTTTTTTGCAACAGATTGGCACCGTACCTTGCGGTGCAGAAAAGCAACAGCGCGGCTGGTAATGGGTACTCAAGTGATGTATTTGTATCTTGTTGCCACGGTTGCAGAAGGCATAACGAGATACATGAGGCAAAGATGGCGACTTATGTAGAACGAGCGCTGTTCGTGGTGGCGCCCCGGGACTTTGGCAAGAGCACAATCCTCAGGTCGATCTTCTTGGATCACCGGTTAGGGACAACCGGTAAGATCCCAAAGACCATGAAGCTGGCTGACGCCTTCGCGGTCAGCACAGACCGGAAGCTGTACTTGAGGTTGACTTCACCCCATGAGATGGGGGAGACGTTGCCCGATTTCATCAAGAAGACGAAGGGCAAGATGATCGGCGGTCGATGGTGCTTTGCGGGTCCACTACATCCCACAGCATTCAAGAAGATGCCGGATGCGGTAACGACCGTCGCCCAATTTATCAAGGCTTTCGATCCTGAGCGCGTGCGTGTTGCGCTGCTATGGCCTAACCACCAGGCGAAGAAGGGTGCTGAATTCCCGGTTCAGACTGTGTGTCAGCTGCTAGAAGACCTTCAGAAAGTGGACGACCGCGTGGAAGTGCTCTGTGTGGATGAAAGGCAAGAAGGCAGGAGCGGTCTTCTGCTTGCAGATTTCTTTGATTTCACCTGATCTTGATCTTGGTGGCGGCTCGCCGGTGGGCTTTCTTCATTTCTGCCTCAACTTGACCCACTAGTGGCATCAGCACCGCGATATGGCCTTGCGGGCAATAGTCGGCGCTGCGACCGATTTGACCGAGGCGCCACCTTTGTAGGTTCATGGGTCGAGGTACCATCCGGACTTGTGGCGCGGTTACCGGCACCTCTCGCTGGCCTACTCCGAAGTCTTCCCGCGCTGTGCTCTCCATGCCAGCCAGTGGGAGCGGAAGGGGCAGCCTATGTTCGTCGCTTGGTCACTGCTGAGGAGCGAGGACCTGGAGTTCTCGCGGGCAGTGCGTTAGAGCTGTTCAATCTATGGGGGGTGACAAGGCCGAAACCTTAGGCTGGGCCTTGCCGCTCCGAGCTAGCCTCTGTTCATCTGCTTCTATGCGAACGAGGGGCCATGAGCTTTGTTGCGCTTCTGGGAACCTCGTAAAAATCGTGCAACGGCAATACAGCAATGCCCGAACGCCTCAAGCGCATCAGGCAACCATGCGCGCCAGTTCTTCAGCATTTCTTTCATGGGACCTCCTATGGCTACGGTAGGGACCCATAAACATGCAGTGCAGTTGGGTCTGCGCGCTGTGCGGAAACGCACGGGACTGAGTTAGTCCGCCACTTTTCACTGTCAGGCTGGGGTGTACCCTTGCTGGGCGTCCGATGGTCTACGGAATACGTGTCAGGATAGAGTCAGTATCTCAATTTCTTGACACTATGCGCATAAGGTCCTAGAGTTCATCCCGACATTTTCGATGGCAGGGAGCCAGGAACATGAGCGCAGGTAAGCGAGTTGCCTATGTGCGAGTCAGCGCGGTAGACCAAAACACGGACAGGCAGCTTGAGGGCGTGGCCGTTGACAAGACCTTCACGGACAAGGCTAATGGGAAGGACGTTCAGCAGCCTCAGCTCAAAGCCGCATTGGACTATGTACAGGAGGGCGATACGCTGGTGGTCCACTCAATGGACCGCCTGGCGCGGAACACTGAAGACCTCCTCCGCATGGTCCGGGAGCTGACCGCCAAACATGTGAGCGTGGAGTTCGTGAAGGAGCGGCTCACCTTCAGCGGTCAGAACGATGACCCGATGGCTACTCTGATGATGACCATGCTGGGCGGGTTCGCGCAGTTCGAGCGGTCACTGATTCGTGAGCGCCAGCGTGAGGGCATCGCTATCGCCAAGGAGAAGGGTGTCTACAAGGGCCGTAAGGCTTCGCTGAGCCCTGAGCAGGTAGCCGCGCTCAAGCGGCGGGCAGAGGCAGGGGAGAAGAAGGCCGCGATTGCACGGGACCTCGGCATCAGCCGGGAGACCTTGTATCAGTACCTAAGGCAAGCTGATGGTAGGACAGTGGCAGCTTAGGTAGCATCGACCATAGGTCCACGGAGCCGGGAGATGTTTCCCCGGCTTTCCAACTGGGCGTTAGGCCCCGCTACACAGGCAAGTAGATCGACAGGCCGGAGTTCGGGCCGGGAGGCATCCCCAACGCCTGGTCTACATACGGCTCAGCTCGAAGCGCTGCAAGCAGTGCATTGGGCTCAAAGCCTTGCCCCAGAATTCTTTCCGATTCCGGTCTCGGATTCTCCGAGTGGCGGGCTCGATAGGCGACGGGGCGGCTATTTGCCGCTATTGCGCGCAGGCAAATGCCTCGCATATAGAACCTATTGAACTCTCCTTCGGCTAGTACCTCATGAGCCTTGACAGGGACCTTGGCAACAGAGACCTTGCCAGTGGCCCGGTGTTGTCTCTGCTCCATTGCATTCAGAAGGCGCCGTCTGTAAATCTCTTGCGCCAGCCAAGCGTCATTGTTCGTCCTCATCGCCTCAGCTAGAAGCTCAGCCCATCCAGCGATGCCCGCTCCATTCAGTCGGGAGCTGAGATAGAGCCGGTTCCCCTGTAGGTCTTCGGTAATCTCGGCTGTCATATGCTGGCGTGTTACATCATCCAAGTTCCGGTATTGAAGAGCCATCGAAATCCCCAAAGCGTGTTGTTGTTCGTTCTTCAGAGCTACACCAAGCCGCAAGCATCGAGGCTTGGAGCGATGAGCATAGCATTGAATACATGACGATTCCGCACTGTCAGGCGTGGGGATTACTAGCGCCCACAATCAGCGCTTTGGATGCCGTTTTGCGCGTTACGGCTTCGCTTCGGGGCTGACCGATGTGAGCCTGTTGCCCTTCAGCGGGAGGACACTGACGGTTCCCTTGTTGTACATGGCAATCTGCTCGGGCGATGAGGCTATCAGAAAGCCCTGCACGGGCGGTTTGTTGTCTTGCTCCAGCCGGAAGCAAACTGCACGACCGGACGCCTTGCACCCGCTATCGTAAGCCTTGATCGAATCTTGGTAAGCCACGTCTGCTGCTACCTCCCCGGCAATGGCAGGCAGGCCGATGATGACCATCACAACCAGCAACGAGGCGAACGTGACGTAGAGTGCGAGGCCAGAGAGCAGCGCCCATCTTATGGCCCTTCTGAGTCCATGCTTCGCGTTCAATAAGGCTGCCAAGCGTTGAACAATCTTGTTCCCCTTCAGAGATGATGCCCGGTCTTCCGGTTTCCCTCCAAAGAGCCAGGCGAGGCAGGCGAAGTAGGAGACAACCGCAAGTGCGCCAAGCAGCGATTGAAAAGGGTGGCTATTCAATGAATCCAGAATGCTCGCGCAGAACTTGAATAAGGCGACCCCGCCCATCATGAAGTAGCGCGCGGTATCGAGCGGGAATAACTGGCTGTCCAGATGGAAGTGACCTAGGTATCGTGAGTAGTACGTAGCTCCGATGAAGTAGCAGCCGATTGTAAGGATGGCTCCCAGAATCGCGCGAGCACTGAGAAGTGCAGTAGCAATGCGCTGGGCTGGCGCCTGACTCTGGGAGGAGGGGGCTGGCGCCAGTGTGGTCATATTGTCTGCCTCCACCGAGGCCTCCGATGGGCATTGGAAAGGCCATATGTTAAGCCAGTGGTAGAGGGGTGGCCGGGATTCGAAAATTTGAGGAGACCGCCCCAAAGCGGGGAGAGCGCGCAAAAGCGCGGGCTGACCTGGGACGGGCAGGGCGAGATGCCGTCGTGGCTCAAGCGGGCGGTCGTTGCGGGCAGTCGGTGAAGTTTTTCCGGATCGGATAGGGTGGCTCCCCGCTTGCACTGTCGTAGAAGCCGAGCAGGAGTTGGCCACAAAGCTCACAGGCCGGTTCCGCTTTCGGCGGGCGAACCTTCAAGGTCGTCCGGTAAGGGGCAGGCGGTTGACCCCTCCGATCCCAAGTGTCCAAAGCGTCGCCTTTGTTTGATAATATCCTCTATCATATAAAGGACGGCGAGAAACATGGCGAACCCGGGCAACGCGTCACCCGATGCAATCTCCCGTCACTCCGTTCACTCGGTGCTGCGGGAACGCATCGTCGAACACCTCTTCATCGGCCACGCGCTGCAGTCGCTGTGGCGTCGCGGGGTAACCGATGTCGAGGTGTTGCGCGCCGAGTTCGACGCTGGCGGCTATGACCTTGTGATGAGCCGCCGCGACGTCGACCGGCATATCCAGTTCAAGACGGTGCTGGGGAGCCGAAGGCCGAAAAGCGTCAAGGCCAGCATGAAGCTGATGCAGAAGCCCAGCGGCTGCATCATCTGTATCGGGGTTCCCGTCGATCTCGATCCGGACGGGCTTTCGTACCACTGGTACGGCGACCGCCCAGGCAAGCCGTTGCCCACCATCGAACACATGCCGGTAGCAAAGCACACCAAAGGCGATGCCGCTGGCGTCAAGGGCGAGCGCTCTGGGCACCGGGTGGTCCCGGGATCCCGGTTTGAAACGCTGTCATCCCTCGAAGCGGTGCTTGTACAACTGTTGGGAGCGTTGCCATGAATTCGCCGGTTTCGCTCACGGCACCATCGGTCCCAAGGCTGGTTACCGCTGCCCGGGATCGCGCCTGTGTGCGCTTCCTGGAGTTCTTCGCCTCGGCGATCCGCAACCCCCACACGCGACGCGCCTACGCCCGCGCGGCAGGCGAGTTCCTGGCCTGGTGCGCGGACGCCGGCGTGCCCTCGCTCACCGCGGTGCAGCCGCTGCATGTCGCGAGCTGGATCGAACTGCAGACGCAGACGCTGTCGACGCCGACTGTCAAGCAGCGCCTGGCCGGTACTCGTCATCTGTTCGACTGGCTGGTCACCGGCCAGGTGGTGCCGAGTAATCCGGCCACGTCGGTCTCGGGCTCCGCCACAGCGCTCGGCAGGGCAAGACGCCAGTGCTCGAGGCGACCGAGGCGCGGCAACTGCTCGATGCTATCGACGCGAGCACGCCGGCTGGGCTGCGCGACCGCGCGCTGATTGCGCTCATGGTGTTTTCGTTCGCGCGCATCGGCGCGGCGCTGGCGATGCGGGTCGACGATGTCTATGTGCAGCACCGACGCCTGTGGGTGCGCCTGCGTGAACCTGTGAAGACGCATCCACGGGTAGCGGCCAGGAGTTGAGCGGCACACGTCCTGTGTTTTTAAAGCTGCCGACATGGTGATCGACTTCACGAGCACACTACTGCAAATCCGGACGGCCATACTCAATAACCAGCTCCGGTCTTACGTTGAACGATGGTATCCGTCCATTTCTCAAAGCGAGGGCCACCGCCTTGCCACGTAGTCAGCCCCCAGTTTGGCGCGGTCTCCATCAATGCTTGACACCGCCTTTGCCGGCTGCGGACTCAAGTCTTCAACGAGTACCTCCGTTAGAAACGAGTGGGGTCAATGTCAGCCTCATGGCCAGGCTTGAGTCCTCGAATCATTCGTGAACGGAAAGCGACCGCGACCTTATTCATCAGGAGTTCGGTATGAACGCCACTGGACGATATTGCTCCGCTCCGTTAGGGAGGCAATATCGTTCAGACATGCGTTTTCTTTTATTCAACCGGCGGTCGAATGTCCCCCGTCGCTATACAGCTGTTTGCTCGCTTCGGATAAACTTCTGCGCAACAACGAGGAGTGATGAATTTGGATCAGGACAAGGTAAAAAAGGCGATAAAGGGTCTAGACTGGACCGCATTGCGCCAGGAACTCGAGGTTGTAGGCCTCACGGAGAAAGAACTTCAGGTAGTGCTAGTGATGGTCCTTAGATCCGACAGCATGGTACGCCGCCGTCCGGGCGATGATGGGGCCGCACGCGACTATCTACTCACAGAGCTCCAGAGTTATCTCGATGAAAAGGGCTTGGATGATGCAGCAAGCACCGTTGCAGAGTTGCATAAAATTTTTCGCTACATCGACAAGGGATACATTGCTATCTTCTCCGAAGAGGCAAAACTACAGTTCTCCAGTCTCTCACCTGAGCGAAGAGTCAGTGCGATTCTGTCGTTTCTCGCCCACGTGGGCCGAACGCTGCAGCTGGACCACGAGCGCGCTGTCGAAGGGGCGAACGTCATCAGCCCAAATATGACAATCAAGGACACGAGTGGAGCGCCGTATAACCCCAACGCGATCTATCACGGCTTTACGCTCGCGGCAACTGACGCCTTGCAACTGGAGGGCTATCGACATTCCTATTTCAACGCGGCGGGCGAACTGGTGCTGCCGGTCCCCGTGCCTGTAACCCAGACGGACGAAGCTGCCGCAGAGTTGAAGTTGATAAATGCGAGTCTTTGGAGGCGCTGGAAAACGGCTGATGAACGCCATCGCTTGCTTCAAGCCAGGCTTGATGAACTGACGCCGCCACGACTTCCCGAGTGGATCTCAAATTTCGCAGAGTGCGAGAAAATCGTCACTGCCTTCGAATTTCAATCTTGCAGTGAGATCGAGCGATTAGATGCAATCGCATCAGAGAGGTTTGAGGTGCGGATGATCCAAACCTTCCAGGAGATGTTACTGAAAACCAACCTCCTGAAGATCGTCGCTGCAAGCCCAGCTTCAAAGGTGGAGCTTCCTCCTCGCGGGATTCTGTCTGCCGAGGAAGGCCACGCCGGAACCATGTTGGGGCAGTTTTTGGGCCTCAGTCTTGATCAGACAAAAGCGGGAAGCTTGCTCCTCTCGGAACGCTTGCGCGGCTACGCAGTGTTGAGGCGGCTCGTGGAAACCTCCGTTAAGGCTGACGGCACATACTTTCCAGTACTCACGCGCGCAGAGATTCAGGAGGAATTTCTTCGATGCGGCTTATCAGCCTCCTCTGCTGATGCGTTTATTAAAGCGGCCACTTTCAATCGATCGAGCCGAGACATGTATGACCAACCAATGATCCGACTTTCGAACGGATCATATCTTCTGTTTGGCTTTTCCTTAATCGCTTCAGATCTCGTCAAGTTGATGATATCAAGCTTGGAGAATGCAAAGTTAAGCTTTCAGAAGAGAGGCCCCGCTTTTGAGAAGCATATCATCGAACTGCTGCGTGCGCAAAAATTCGACGCAAAGACGCTGAAGGTTAAGCGAGGCCCCAAGAAAGAAGTGTACGACTACGACGTAACATTCGTTTGGGGCGAGTACGTCTTCTTTATAGAGTGCAAGAATCGCGGCATACCCTTTGGAAACCCGATTGCCGTGGCCAATTTCGAGGAAGAACTAAGTGACCACGCGGAACAAGTGAAGCGGCTTCGCAAGGCTTTGAATGACTACCCTGACATCATCACGGTCGAGTATCCACAGGCCATTGGCAAGAAGCCCGTGTTCTGTGTAGTGTTTTCACTTCCGTTCTCCATGGGCCATCATGACGGCGTCTATTACATCGACGAGTCTTTACTCGGCCGCTTCTTTAAGCCCGGTGGTTCGCTAGGGAAAGAGCTGGGAAGAGCCAAACCCGGAGAAGTGCGATACCGAGTCGAGCTTGCAATGCTTTGGGCGAGTGATGCCCCAACTCCTGAGGACTTCATTCGATACATGGAGAACCCCCCACAGCTACAACTCGCAGCTGCGAAGTATGAACTGAGAGCTGACTTGCTGCGATTGTCCGAGGACGTTGCACTATGGTACGCGGACTGGCATCGAAAAAATCTTTCGGACGCTGAGGAAGCATCAATCCTGACTGAAATTGATCTCGGGATGAGAGAGAAGGCAAAATCAATTACCGATTCCCATGACGCTTGATTAGCGGTCCAGCACTTAGACGGCACTTAGACGCCATCCAATACGACGGGAGCGCCTGTCTTCTGGAGGTCCTGAACGTACAAGAGTATCAGAATGTGTTCGCAGGGTGCATAAGACCCCCCCCCCCGCGGGGGGGGGGGTCTTATGGCGCTACACCCTTATATTTTTTGGTGGGGGAGGGGTGGCGGGTTACGCAACGTCTCCCGACGACGCATCATCGGTTGTCGAGTCACTCTCACCAGCTTCGTCTACATCGGCTCCGGCGTCGGTCTCGCCTGCCTTGGGCTCGTCGGTATCGCTATCGACGCCCGCATCGAAACCGCGTCCCGTTTGCGCTAGGCTTTCGCTTGTTCAGACACTGACAGGATGGGCTGCAGCTCTATATTCGAGCCCTCTTGCAGCCGGTATCGCTGCTGGCCCCTATGAAATACGCTGACCTGTGCCTCATCCGTACTGCGAGCTCAAGGCTCGTATTACCCCACAGGCTTAGCAGGTCTCGGTCCTACCTGACTTGTCATCACACTCGATTACTAACGCAACCTTCGGCGTTTCACCCTGTAAAAACGCTAATCTCCAACGTGGTGCTTACCGCTCAGGCCGGCTTCACGCTGATGTGATCCTTCTGGTACGGCCGGTCATGGGCCGGAACCGCCCATATTATGCGCGCCATCTTCGAGGCTGTGATCCGTTGCGCAACGATCGGCCGCGAGAGCTCGAAGGGTTGAACGACGGTATCGCAGATTTTTCGCGTCAGGTTTGACTGCCAAGTAGACGTTTAAGATTGCTTCTCAGCTGTTCTTCGACCGCGCTACGAGGCATCGCCCACACGTCTGAAAGCGTGGTGCACACGTTCCAAGCATCCCAGGGTTTCAGGAAAACCCCACCCTCCGTAGCAAACGGTCCATCAGTCTCCGGAAGAACGCGGTCCAACGGCATGTGGCTCAACAAGCTGCGGCCCTTCTTGCCAGCAAGCATGACGGGCCCGACGCTGAACCAGCAGCCGAGGCGCGTTGCCGTGCGAAGTTCGGCGACTCTTCCGGAGAACCAGTGCAGGACTGGATAGCCCACGTCATGTGCTTTCGCCAACGTTTCGATAGTTCGCTGCGCCGCTCCACGGGAATGGATGCTGATGATTCTTCCGCCTTGCCGGCCACATTCAGCGAGAACGGCTTGAAAAATACGATCCTGTAGCTCAATGGAGTCTCGAAACCTTGGTGAACCATCGAGCCCAACTTCACCGATGAATCTTGCGTCCTTGACTCCCGCGATCAAAGCGTCTAATTCACTGGCCTTGGCCTCCGCGACTTCAGGATGAAGGCCAAGACCGACGCGGATGTTTCGCAACCCGCTAAATACCCGAGAGCTTGCGTAAAAGGCGCGCGGACTGGTTGTGACGACTAGGGTAAATTCGTTGCGACGATTGACCTCGTGGGCCAGTGTTAGACCATTCGGATATAAGTCAAGGTGGGAGTGGAAGTCAATCACAGGACACCGTGCCACCGCAGTAGGGCCCCCAATTCTTTCAATCCTCGCTCGACTACTCCTTCAAACGCAATACGGCGAGAAGATTCCGCAAAGGCGAACTGCCCAGCGGTGAAGGCACGAATGCCGTCATCTTCGACTTTCGCCACGGCAGTCGCCACGGCGGCCACGTCGTTCGGGCCCTTATCGCGCTGTGCGGTCTTCAAATCCTGGTGGACGTAGGTTGCAGTCGTATCCGTGATACCGGACCGAAGAAAAGCCGAACGGCGAACCATGCAAGGCACGCACCGCCCACAGTGCCGTAGTCCAAATACGGCAAAACGGCCACAACTTGTTGACATGCCGGCCAGATCTGCCAATCGGGCTTGGTCGAGGCACCCGGCCATCATCTCCCCCTTTGTGTATGCAGCGTAGGGGAGCTGCAAGTTCGCAGGTATCCCCAATTGAGTCCAGAGAGCCTGCAAACGCTGCATGAATACTGGGTGTGTGGTCTTCGTGCTCAAGCTACCCACCCGGCCGGCGTTCAACGGAACGTTCAAGCTTATTAGACCGTTCTCTGGCACGAACACCTCTACAAACTTAGCATCCGTCGCGGCTGCGTGGCTGTCAGCAGCAAGTGCCGCGAAAGCAAAGAACACGATAGACCGACCCCGTGTGGAGCCCTCACCGTCTCGCTGCGGCTTCAGCCATATGTTCTGATTCCACTGCAAATGACGCTCTCCGGCTCCAAGTGTTTTCGCGTATAGCACTTGGGTCTCGGAATCGCCCTTTGCGATATGCGAAACGAAGAGTGGGCGCCGCATTTGAGCCGTGAGGTCCAGCGCACCAATCAGACTGTCAAGACCGCCTGACAAGAGGGCTACACAGTCCGCGTTGTGCACCACGTGTTGTCGGGGAATCGGCCGGGGGTATCCTCCCTCGACGAAGCGCAAGTGCCAGAAATCACCCGTCAAGAAGCGCAGTGCCTGTTCGATTTCGTCCTTCAACCGCTCAAAGGGCTCAGGTTCACATAGGGCTACTTCTAACTCAATAATTCTGGTCCAACCGTCAGCTGAGACGCCGCGTTCCACCGCATGATCGGCTGCGCTGACCGCAAGTGCGAGCGACAGGAAGTCCCAGCTTGCTGTACTCGGGCCGAGTCCTGCCTTCCGAATCTCGTCGATGAGTGATGTCCCCACGGTGCTAACGTCAAGTAGTCCGTCGTGTGCGTACATCGAGACGTAGGTGGTGTCGGCACGACGAGAGTCCGGGATTCGGTCTTTGGGTGCGCAGAAAACCTTCGTCATAGGTCAGCCTCGAATAGTTCGAAGGTCATCTTCAGTGCCTCCTGCAGGATGCCGTCCAACTGGAACCGCGTTGGATTCGCGCTATTACCTCGAAGCAAATCGACATGCGCTCCAACTTCGATCTTGAGAAAACGCCGCATCTCCCGTTCCCGTATGACCGCGGTTCGTGGATCAAGCTGCGAACTCTCGAAGACGGGGCCTAGGTCGAAGCAAAGCCGATTGGCCGCCTCGGTGGCCAGGTAGCCTTTCATCAACTCCCAGATTTCGTTGACTCCCATGTTCAACGGATCAATGGTCGGATCGTCCTTTATGAGCTCGGACAAGGCGAAGTCCATTGCGTCGCGGAACGATTCTTCGTCTGCACTGCCGCCAGGAGGCGCCAACTCTCGAACGATAGCGTCCACCACGTCTTCCGCCGACGGGTTGGTTGCACGCAGGGCATCCACCCATTGACGAGCTTCGGCTGACGTCCCTTGGCTGACAGTGTTGAGGAACGAGAACAATGCAGCACCAGCGCCAGTCGATGCTCGCATGCGGCTGGCTGCGGCACTAGCACCGCCGTTACCCCGACGCGAGTAGTGCCCGATCGCACTTCGAAGATGCTGGGTGTTCCCGCTCTTGGCGAACTTTCCGAACTCTCGACGAGCGTCGCCATATCGCGCAGGCGGAGCATTGCCCGTTGCGCCCGCGGGAGAGTTAGGAGGCCCCCCGTCACTTGGGGTGACCGTGCTGCCCTTGCCAATATTGCCCACAACATCATCGAGCCAAGGCGGGTCCAGGCTTACTCCACTGCTCGGTCCGGTGCTGGAGGTGGAAGTCCCCATTACTTGGAATCCTTCTTCTTTTGCAGATAACGGCGCGACTTTTCGTCGGTCTCTGGGTCATCCTCCCATTCTTGCAACAAGTCGCTGGCCCAAATACGTGACTTGAGCAGGGGGAGGAGCGCGACGTTACGTTTGCTTCCGGGAATCTCGAAAAGTGCCGGCGCAAGCTGAAGTCCCAGAGCCGGATGTGCGTCCGTGCAGTTGAGGCATCGCATGATGTCATCGACTTCCCACTGGCCTTCCCGTGCCTTTCGTATCGCTCGGTTGAGAATTCTTGAGACGTCTCCCTCCCCCAGAGCCGTAAGCTGCTGGACTAGAATCTTCGAAAGCTCAGTCGCCTCCATGGTCGCTTCGAGGACCTTCTTCGCTTCAGCGGATAGCTCATCGTAGGCGGCCAAGCCCAAACTGCGGTCGCGGCTGAGATGCAGGATTGGCCGCAGGTCCTTGTCTGTCAGGCGCGGAGCGAGCTTTACCCATTGCTCGTAGAACGGACCGGTCCACGACGCGTGAGGCGGCACGTACTGTTCTGCCTTTTGTGCGGCGGTTTCAACAGCGTCCAGGAATTCGGCCTTGCCGTCTGGGTCCGAGGCTACCGCTTTGGTCAGGAATTCGAATGCCGCGCTGGATGCGCAGCGTTCGAAGAGCTGAATCTTGACAAGCTCCTCCAGGGCGAGCGGCATGTCCATCTCTTCGGCAATGGTTTGCCGGATCATGAGATTGTTGAGGAATCGCTTGATGAGCCGAGGATTGCCAGCAATCTCAGCTGAGGTAACCAGTAACGGCGCCAACTGGTCGGCGATGTCTAGTTCTTTGGCAACCAGCGCCTTCTCGGGCTTAAACGCCTCGTCAAGAAGCTCGCGTGAGATGCCCTTTGCCCACGACTTCTTGAGCAGTTCAAGAACCGCTGCTTGGCCACTCGCCTGAGCTTGCGAGGAGAGTCGCCCTTTTCGTGCTGCAAGCTCCGTCAAAAGGAGTGCAAGGTAGGCCTTGACCTCGTTGATGCCCAAGCGAGGAACACGCAACGGAATTTGGATGAGCTTATCGAAGTAGCTAGTGACAAGGCCTTCTTCAATGTCGACACCCTTGAAGTGCGCTCGGACCGCACCGCGAATCATGCTTTCATCGGCGGCGATCAGGAAGGCGGTTCGCTTGACGTGAAGCAGCAGCCGCATCGCTTCCAATGTTCCAATGGCGGTCGTAGGGAGACATCGGTCCAGGTCGTCTACGAACACTACGAGGCGGACATCGAGTTTTTCTAGTAGATCTGCAAATGTTTTGCGCAGGCCCTCAATTTCCTTCGGCAGGGACGCCTCCTTTTTCTCCCCAATGACTTCCTTAAGCTCCGGAGAGAGCTCTGAGTAAGCTTCCTGAACGGCCTTCAGGCCTTCCGCACGTTTTTCTTCATCGGAGAAGCCTTGCATCAGGCCGCTGACTGCACCGAACAGGGTCCCAAGAGGGCCTGCGGCGACGGTTCCGACGGCAACGTGCGCAACCACAGGCGCGACGATCCGTCCAAACTTCAGCAGCTTCACACGCTTGGCGAAGTCCGTCGCTTTGTCGACAAACGATTTCCGCTCCGTTGCTTCCTCTACGAGGCGGTCTGAAACCGCTTGAAGTAGCGCCTGACGCGCGTCTTCATAGCCCTGGTAAAGCCACGCGTTGAACTCCATGAGGATGTATGGGGAGTTCTTTCCCTCTTTCTTCGTGCCTTGCTCCAGCTGAGCTTGAACAAGCTTTACGAGTGTCGATTTTCCGGCGCCCCAACCACCAGATATTCCGATAGTGACTGGCGTGTCGCCCGCGTCTTTTATCAGATTTGCTGCCGCATTCGCTACCAAACCGAAGTTGAGTAGGTCAACCTCAGCCTCAATATCGTGCCACATCTATTATTTTCCCTGTTCGTCCAGCTATCCTGGAAAGCTAGATGCACCTGTCGTTTGGGTAGCGGTCGAGACGAATGCCTTTTGGACGGTGCAGGCCTAGCCTATCTGCGACACTGTAACAGCGACTTACATTACCTTGTAAGCCTTATAGCCGCAATCAGGACTGTCAAAGCGAATCGCACGCAGCGAGGTACACGAACGTCGGCGAGTTTCAACGTACACCCATCACAGAGTTGTGGGGAACTGGGCAGCGAGCCTCGCGCGACTCGATTGGAGTAACCAGGGGTACTACACGACGTCCTGTACCAGTACAACCAGCCCATCGTCCTTAACGAGCGCCGAGTGGGGGCGCGATTGATGGGCAGTGCGCCACAGCGACACCCGCGAAGATGACAGCCAGCTAGCACTTTCCGTTGAAACGCATATAAATACGAATGTGGCGATGACGCATCGACGCTGTCTTATTCCTCCAACAACCGGAAATTTGACATAACGCCCGGTCCGCGAAAAATCGACTCGACTGTTTGGAGGAGGCGAAACGTACCCCACGGCTTGGGGAACCGTCCGACCTCAGTTGTCCGCCGGCGAGCGGTTGATAGGAACCGGTGCAAAGTCGAAATGGGCGGCGGCATACACGGCATTGCACGCCCAGACTTCTTCCCCGTCCTTATAGAAGGTGACCCATTTGCCGTCGCTGAGGCATTGGGCGCCGGGAAACACCTCCTCGTGGCCGTTTGGACCGTCCAGCGGGAAGGGCGCGTGTGGCGTGGCCCAGTAGCGGCCGGTCGGTAAGGCCGTGATCGATTTTCGGGACATTCTCTTCAGTACCGCCATGCGCTGTCACGCAACGCGCGATCCGACCCGCCGCGGCGAAACGGATTGTGTCAATCCTGCGACGGCGTGGCACCGTCCCGAGACATCCTCGTGTAGCCTCACTGCCAGTCACCTCCAGCTATAGGTCCAATTTAGTCATGGGGCAATACCTCCAAATTGCAGTCCGAGCCTTCGGCGTCGGCGCCATCCTTGTGATCGTCGCCGTTGCCTCTCGGCAAGTATATCTGCGGGTCGCTGCTGAGGCTGGTAGTGCCGGCGGTGAAGAGGATCCTGCAGCAATGATGTTGATCCGATGCGAGGCCATGCACAGCCGCCTGCAGAATCGGCCTGTTTCCGAAGACACTGCGGATGCTGACGAGGCGCCGCGTGCCCGGTGTATGGAGTCCTGAACTCGCAGCAAATCTAAGCAGTCTTCAGTTCACGCTCCTTGTGTGACGCTAATGGGCCGTCCCGCGCGCCGGCCCTGGTTCGATTTGGCTCCGGAATCACGGTCGGCGCGTATGTGGCCGGCATGCGGCTCGGCCGGGACTTCCCCGCAAGCGCCCCTCGCACGCGCCCAGCCTTGGCGAATATCCTCCCCAAGGGGGCTTACCGCTGCGGGGCGACAAGGTGAACATCAGAGGCGCGTCATGCCGAGCGGCAAGCGCATGCTGCAACCCTGGCGCGGCTGGAGGCCTGGCGGGCAGAGCTGGAGGCAGCTGGCCGTCCGCTGGTGGAGCTACGTACCCAATTCTCGACCGAACAGGAACGGGCGCGCGGCGCATGGAAGCGATGCAGGCGGTGTGGGATGCGACAAGGGCGACTGATCGCTCGCCCCCAAATCGTTGCACCTTTCCGACTCCCAAAACCTTATACCTATGTCTCTTGAGATCGAGCGCGCCGCAGCTGGTGTGGATCCGTGTGCAGATGGTCAGGCACGGCCTGACCTTGACCAACCTGCAGGCACCCGGCTGCTTTTCCCTCGTGGCGCCGCCGCCGGCGGCACCCGAGCCGATGCGCACCTACCGCAACGCCGAAGGGCAGAAATGGGGGTGGGCAGGGCGAGATGCCGGCCCGCACGGATACGCGTGATGCGAATGTTGGATATGGGGCTTCATGGTGCGGCAGGTCAATACATTCTGTCTAGCACTTAAAACATAGACCATTCCTCGGTTGTCTACGCCAGTAAATTCTGCGCCGCACCACCCCAACGAATACGCCAGAACACAGATTATCAGGTGCTCTTCGCGATGCTATTAGAAATGAAAAGCCCGCCGTAGGAACGGGGAGAACCTTGGGCGGGCGAGATGCAGGCACGCCTCCAGATTTGTAAATGCCAAACGATGTTGCCGGGCGGGCATGTTGACAATGTCGCAATTAAATTGCGACCGCCGTCTACGATATCCTCCGCGCCGTGGACTGGGCGGCTCAAATCTCCGTGTGTTATACCGTCACGAATATCGACACGCAGCCCAGAAAATTGAAGGCTAGGGCTACATTATTGGTATGGACGTCGATATACCGCTTGGACGTGTTGCAATCTTCGAAATAATGTACGATGCTGAAGTTACTATAGAGATGGAGAAAACAATGGCATCCTACAAACAGCTGCTCGCCGAAAAGGAAAAACTCGAGGCTCAGCTCGTCGAAGTGCGAGCAACGGAAGTCGCTGGCGTTATCGAACAGATTCAAGCCCTGATGGCGCAGTATGAGTTGACTGCCGACGACATCGCTCCAAAACGTCGCCGTGGTCGGCCCGCAGCAAGCGTGGCGGCAAAGGTTCCGACAAAACCCAAGACATCCCTGCCGCCAAAGTATCAAGACCCCAAGACGGGTGCAACTTGGACTGGCCGGGGCCGTGCACCGGCTTGGCTCGGTAAGAATCGCGACAAGTTCTTGATTCCGGAAGCGTGAACACTGGGCGACCCAACGACCGTCGTTTTGCCGCAGTAGTTGGCAGGTAGCCGCGCCGCGTGAGCCCCTGTGTGATGGATCGCTCGTGGCAAGCCCATTATCTTGGGACCGCAATTCGAGAGTGGCGCAGCACGATAGGGTTGTTTGCCCGAACAAATGGTGCCACGCCGATTGGCGTCGCTGCTATCATGCCGCGCATCGCGCGCGGGTGTAGCTCAATGGTAGATCAGAAGCCTTCCAAGCTTATGGCGAGGGTTCGATTCCCTTCACCCGCTCCATCGTGACTCTGGCTCATGCCTGGTTAGAGTCATGAGCCAGGGCCACTGGCATTGCCGCAGCCACGGCCGCTGACGACGCACTGGACCGGTGGTCAGAACCAGGTTTGTGCTGGGACCTCATCTGGCTCCCTACAGTGAAGGGCCGGTTCTTCTACTGGTGCATGATGCAAGATGCCAAGCCATTTCGGGTGGCCACCCATGCTTCGTTCAATGCGAGCGCTTCAGTTGCCGGCAGGGCCTTAGCAGCGGGCTGCGCAACGGAAGGCTCCTCGGCTACGCCCAAGCAGGGCGGAAAATCCGTCGGGCGAAGCCACTTCGCCAAGAAGGTCCCTAGCGCGTCGAGCAGCACGTCGGAACTCAGCCCTTGCGCACCGCCAAGGCGGGGACTCAGTACCAGCGCGGTCTGATCATGCTCGAAGACCTGCAAGCGCCGCACCGAATCGGCCGGCTGCAGGAGCACATCGGCTCCCTCCACGTCCTCGAAGCCGAACGCATGCAGATAGTCGCGCGCGTGGCGTTCACCGAGGCACAGTACTACGCGGGGCCGGTGCTGGCGGCGCAGCGACGATATGAAGCGGAAGCGCCCGCCAAGGCGACACAGGCGTAAATACTCCGACTTGACACCCAACACCTGCAGCTCGCGGAATACCTTGCTCCAGGGCAAAGTGTGATCTGTTCTCTCAGGCAGTGGGAAGAGATTCAGCTTGAACTCCCATCCATTCGGCACATAGAGATAGCGGTCAAAGTACTCACGTGCATTGATCGGAATGCGCCCCGGGGGCAAGGCGGCTGACCGCGCTGCAGCCAACATCCGTGCGATCCGGTAATGCGACTGCCAGCGCGGCAATAGGTGTGCATGGCGCGAACGGAACTCCCTATCCCATGCCCCGGGTGTCGGCTGCCCCTGCAACGCTACCGATAGCGGTACGCAGCTAGACAGCGGGGCCACGTCGCACACCCAGATGGCGGCGGCCGGGTTGCCGCCATCCATCCCCGCAAACGACGTAAATGCAAGGTCCAACTCCGCACGACTAAGTGCGGAGAGTCGAGGTTGCTGCATCCGATTCAAATCCTCATGGATCGCGCGAGAGGCAAGCTGACGATCGCCAGTCTGGCTATTGTTCAAAGCCAAAAGAATAAAAGCGCTGGTCCCCTCGCTGTCTGAGCAAATCTGAGCAAACTGGCAGCCCGCACCATGTGGCCTTGGTGTCAGACCCCGGCACTAGCCGTCGATCACGATCTTCTGGTAGACCCGGTAGCCCTCGCCCCGCACCGTCGACACGGGCAACCGCAGCCCGCCCACCTGCTCGACCTTGCGGCGCAGGCGGCGCATTTGGGTATCCAGTCGGCGCTGGTCGTAATGGAGGTAATCCTCGCCAAGCGCCCGCACGATGGCCTTGCGCGTCACGCATTCATCGCCGCTGGCGAGGGCATACAGGACCGTGAAATCCTGCGCAGACAGTGGAATGGGTGGGAACCCCGGCGGGGTCAGCGTAGGAGGCTTGGCCGACAGCCGCCAATGTGCTTCCACCGACGAGCCATCGGACAGCAACCGCTCCTCTGCCAGTGCGAGGGCCCAGTCAGAAATATCGCGGGCCACCGCCACCCGCTGGTTCTTGCACTCGGACAAGCGTGCCGACCACATGATGTGCGCGATACTGCCATCCTTGCGCACATAACGATTCTCGAAATGACGCTGCAGATAGCCAGCCTCGATCCGCTCGACGGCCTGCAGCGTTCTCGCCCGATCCTCGGGATGGACGAAGTCAATCATCGGCGTGCCCAGCATCTCCTCCGGCTGGTAGCCAAAGATGCTTTCGCAAGCGCCCGTGACGGACAGAAAACGGCCCTGGCGGTCGACGACGCAGATCGCGTCGAGCAGCAGGTCCATGACGTGCTTGGGGGGCAATGTCGCCATCTTTCTTTGTTTTTTCAGAGTGGGGTGAGGGCGAGTGCGCTACGCGCCGCTAAGCGTTGCAGGCGCGTCATGAGTGCCGATAGTAGCAAGAAGGCGGTTCGGCCGCAGGCGGCTTTTCTGTCACCCGCCTCCATGCCGATAACGCAGAAGATTGTTCGCCGCGCAGGCACTGCAGGATCACAACGCCACTTTGGCAAGGACTACGTTTATGGGCGACACTGCCTTTCCTGGCCCCCGGAATCCCTGTGCCATGCGGGGACAAGCAGCGGGAATCTGCGGATGCAGAGCGTCAGGACGCGAGCAAGAGCAAAGCCAAGGCTAAATGATCCCCACAGCGACACATGTCAGTACCTTTTCCCTTGAGTGCGCCCACCAGACAACCCTGGATCGAGCAAGCGGCAACTCGGGGAGCTGCGTACCCAATTCTCGACGGAGCTGGAGCCCAGCCGCGAGCAGGTGACCGTCGCTCAAGAGCGCGCCAGCGCTACCGAGCGCCGCGCGTTGTGCGAGATCGACCAGGACCGCACGCTACGGCAGAAGGCCGAGCAGGCGCACGGACCTGCGCACCGAGCTAGCGGCGGTGCAGGCGAGGGCGCAAGACGCGGCCGTGGCCGGCGCTGCGGAGCGGGCACGGCTGCAGGCCGAGCGCGACACGATCAGCCTGTTGGGGGGAGGCAGAACAGAGGGTTGGCCGCAATTCGCAAAAATCCGCCACATCTCCGCTAACCAACTAATTTTGATAGAAAATCAGCAGTTTCGGATGCGCGGGAACGGGTGCGGTGAGTGCGAAGGCAGGCCTGCGAAGCAAGCGTTGCCGCCGACAGCGAGAGCAGTGGCAGCGCCGACGCTAGAAAGGCATCATCTCATCGAAAACGGACGCAGGCGGTGCGAACCTGAAGGTCTTGAGCCAAGCCTTCAGATTCTTAATGTCTTCGAACGCCGCAAGGTCATGCTCAAGGGCTCGAATGTTGAGCCGGAGATCTTTGATATTAGCGGCAAGGTTGCGCAGGACGGTGTCGGGCGATAGAGCCTCGAAAGGCTCGATTCCATAGCTATGCCGAAACGCGGTTTCGACATGCAGGATCTCCTGATCCAGCTCGCGAATTTGCTCCTTCAGGATCTTCGATGGCATCGTCTGCTCCGCAAAGGATTTGGCCGCTCCCATGCCGACCAATTACTATCGGATGGCGCCATATGCCTGTCGGTTATAGCGCTCTTTTTCTCATTGACTCCTTACGCCTGCCATGACCTCTGTACGGTTAGGAAGTCACCATGACATGCAAGGCCAATGTCCACGTCATACCTCATGGCAAGGGCTGGGATGTCAGGCAGGACGGTGCCGCAGGCGCGCGATTCCACTACGACACCATGGAAGACGCGATCAAAGCTGGGACCGCGCTTGCCGAGCGCGAAAAAGTCGAGCTGATGGTGCATGGTATGAACGGTCAACTCCGCTTTAGTAGCAACATGAAGCATTGAAGTACTAACCCCAGCGGGCAGGGGAATCTCGCCAGAAGTTGGGGACAAACCGCTGCAGGAGACAATAATGAAAGGAGACATTCATGTGATGCCCGCAACTGGAAAGCGTTGGGCAGTTGACGTGGAGAGCACTGAGCAAAGCGTGGTCTTTTACGACACACAGCAGGAAGCCATCGACGCTGGCAAAGCGAAAGCCAGCCGTCACCAGGTCGAATTACTGATCCATGGCCTGGATGGCCGCGTTCGCGAGCGCAATACGTACGGCCGCAATCCACGAAACATCTGGAGCTACACTCTCAATACGCCCTCTAGTAACTATTTAGCAGCCGGGGATAGGCGAAGGTGGGCACCCAGGGGTCATCGTACTTTCCGTGAAAAAAATGGCGGTAGTGGACTGCAGACCCGCCTGTAGCAAGGCTTTCCGGCGCAATAAATCACGCGCCGCCGGAGTATTTGTAAGCTCTTGATAGATAAGCCATTTTCTGTGCATACCGCCAGAAAATGCACGGAAAGTACGATGACCCCAGCTCGAGGCCAAAAATCGGATGCAGGGCATCCTGACGATCTGTCGGGTGATCGTGCCTGAAACGCCTGGCGTTGCCGACAGCCTCGCGCAGCTGGACTACCGGGCCCGAGAGCTAGTTGCTTATGTCGATGCGAATGGCGGGGCGACGATCAATTACGGAGCACGACATCGTCAAGACAAGCCCATCTCAACCGCGCCGGTCGAATCTGCGGTCAATCAGATGCTGAACAAACGCATGTGCAAGCGTCAACAAATGCGCTGGTCGCCGAACGGTGTCCATTTGCTTGCCCAGGTCCGTTGTGCCGTGATCAACGGTGACCTCGTCGAGAGACTCGCTAGGTATGAGCCACCAACAGAACCGAGGTCAAAGGAAGTCGTTGAGTTCTTGGCGCAACTCGGGCTCTCGGAGTATGAACCCCAAGGTTTTTAACGCTCCCCCGGTGAATTGACAATATTGCTTGCACTCCCCGCGAAGCAAAGTCGTCAATTCGCATAACTTATGTGACGCCTGACGAAATCGGCCTCCCCAACTTTTGCACGCTCTCTACGTTTGGGTAGGTGGAATGGTCGCCTCCCGCCTCGGCCCATCGCCGACCGTGGACGGCCCGCTATGCCAGACTGAGCTCCCATGTGTGTCACAGTGGAGATTCTGTCGTCGCAGCCTGTCAAGGAGGATCCACATGGAACCGACCACAGTAGCCATCGACTTGGCCAAGCAAGTTTTCCAGGTCCGGTCGTTAGCGCCTTCGCGCGGTTTTCTGTCCTAACGCGTCATTTTTTCCATATCCCATATTGAAGGGTGAAAGCGCACTTGGTGTCGGCGGCTTCGTTGTGATGAGGTTCGCCGTCTCAAGCAACTGAGGTACCAATTGCTTCAAGGCCTCCTCAACCGTCCAATGGACGGTTGACACCGAAATGTTCACCGCTGCAACGGGTTCTCCGTGCAGATTCAGTAGCGGGACGCCGATGGCAATGTCACCGCGGTAGTACTCATCCACGCACAAAGCATATCCCTTCTCTCGAACGCCGTGCACGATGGCAAGCAGCTCGTCGAGATCAGTCACCGTCTTCTCGGTGTACTTGGGGCGAGGCGATCCGTCCAGAAGCCTGATGACTTCTGTATCCGGAAGCCCGGAGAGGTAAGCCCGTCCCGCCGACGTGCAGAACATTGGGAGGGGTCGGCCTATTGGCATGTGCACGATGCTCCGGACCGGGCTGGGGAAGCGGCCAATGTAGACCATGTTGCTGCCATCAGGCTCGGCGAGGTTGACTGTCTCGCCCGACGCACGATTCAGGTCGAGGAGATACGGATTCGCCCGCTCCAGCAGGCTGTGGGCTTGCAGGTATCTGCACCCCAGATCCAAAACCCTGGTCGCAAGCGAAAAACGCTTCGAGATCGGGTCTTTCCGCAACACACCAAGACGCTCGAACGTGTAAGCGAAGCGCTGCGCAGCACTTTTGCTGATGCCTGCCGCCGCAGCGATCTCCGCTAGGTTCATGGTCGGCTGTTGAGCCGAGAAAGCGAAAAGGACCGACATTCCGTTGGAAATCGATTGAATGAAAAGTGGAGACTCGTCTTGCGTCATAAATTTTCTTCTGCCCAGTGTCCGTGCCTCCTGCACGTCGTGGATGAAATTATACCGCTATACGATACGGACATCCCACTTCAGCAGCGCGGAGGAGGACAAAAGAGGCGTTATAGGCATATTTAGCGAGTTTTAGGGGTTTTACATTCTTGTCCTTCGCAGATTGATATTGTATAGTGGGATCAGCGTATCGCTACGCAATATTAATATCAGGAGCGGACATGAGAGACAGCTATCGCATCGGGGTGGATATTGGCGGGACGTTTACAGATGTCGTCGTCGAGGATCAGAAAGGGAGCATTCGGTATTTCAAGACACCCACGACGCGTAAGGACGAAAGCCAGGCGGTCGTAGCCGCGGTCAGCCGGCTCATCGAGGAGTGGGGAATGGAGCCTCGCGCCATCACGCGATTCGCGCATGGCACCACGGTCGGCACCAATGCCGTGCTGGAGCGCAAGGGTTCCAAGATCGGCCTCATCGCCACAAGAGGTTTTCGTGATGTCATCGAGATCGGCCGCCAGATGCGGCACGACCTGTATCGCGCCATCGTCAAGGAGGAAACACCGACATTCCTAGCCCCTCGCGAAATGCGAGTCGACGTCACTGGACGAATCGGCAGCAAGGGTGAGGAAGTGGAAGCGCTCGACGAGAAGCAGGTGGTCGCTGCAGCGGCTGACCTGTTGGCCGGCGGCGCCGAGGTCCTGGCTGTGTCGTTTCTGTTCTCTTTCGTCAATCCCGCGCACGAGCTCGCTGCACGCGCCGTGATCAGAAAGTACTTTCCCGACGTGACCGTGGTGCTGTCGCACGAGGTGGACCCGGTCTTCCGGGAATACGAGCGAACGGTTGTGACTGCATTCGATGCCTATGTGAAGCCTGTCATCGACCGCTACCTGACCCGCCTTGAAAACGGATTGCGTGACAAGGGCGTCGAGGCCTCGTTGCAGGTGATCCAGTCGCGCGGTGGCCTGACGAGTTCGGCGCACGCCCGACAACGTCCGGTGCGCCTCTTTTTGTCGGGGCCCGCCGCAGGCGTTATCGGGGCACAGCAGGTCGGAAAGAGCGCCGGGATCGTCGACCTCATCACGGTGGACGTCGGCGGCACCAGCAGCGATATCGCCCTGATTGCCAACGGGCAGGCGCTCGTGAGATCAGAAGGCTATGTCGATGGTTACACCATTCGCGTTCCGATGGTGGACGTGAATTCGATCGGGTCCGGCGGCGGCTCCATCGCGTGGATCGACAAGGGCGGGGCTTTGCGTGTGGGGCCGCAGTCCGCTGGCTCAGAACCGGGGCCGGCCTGCTATGGCCGGGGAGGCGAGCTGCCCACCGTCACCGACGCCTCCGTCGTACTCGGCTACATTGATCCTACATACTTTGCCGGCGGGGCGCTGACGCTCGATCCCAAGCTGGCTTACGAAGCGATCCGGCTGAATATCGCGGAGCCACTTGGTATCTCCGTGACGGCCGCCGCTCTAGGTATCCATCGCGTGGTCAATGCGCAGATGGCGGAAGGAACCCGGCTGGTCTCGGTGAAGCAAGGCGTGGATCCGCGCAAGTTCGCGCTGCTCCCGCTCGGCGGTGGTGGGGGCATCCACGCGGTCAGCATTGCCGAAGAACTCGGTATGACGCGCGTCCTGGTTCCAAAGAACCCTGGCGTGCTGGCGGCCTACGGACTGTTATCCGCGCCGATCGAGCATGAGTTTACGCAGGCAGTCAACGAGAACGCCGCGGATCTGTCGCTCGATCGCATCAAGGCCGTGCTCGAGACACTCGATACTCGCTGCGCGCACGTCATGGCGGAAGAGCCGACCGAGGGGCGTGCCGCCGAGCGTCGCCATTATGCCGATGTCTGCTATGTCGGTCAGTCGTACACGCTTGAAGTGCCGTTCGACACAGGGGCACCCGCGCCCCTGAAAACGATGACGGAAGCGTTCTATGCAGCGCACAAGCGTGTCTATGGACACAGCTATCAAGGCCCGCTCAGAATCGTCAATCTCCGCGCTATCCACAGCGTGGTCCCGCCACTACCAACTTACGCTGGCCTTTTGGGCAGCACGACCGGCGGCCAAGTGGAACGACGCAAGACGCGGGAGATCCATGTGCGAAACGGCAACTCCGCGTTGCAGGCCGAGATCATCCATCGCGAGAGCCTCAGTCCCGGCGACGTCTTCGACGGCCCAGCCATCCTCGAGCAACCCGATACGACGACCCTGGTGCCGGATGGCTGGCAGGGCAACGTCGATCCGGTCGGTAACGTCATTCTTACGTTTGTAAAGGGTTAAAGCGATGCAACAGATTCAGGAAACCGGTGCGGGTCGCGAGGCTGGGATTGATCCCATTGCGCTAGAGGTGCTGCGTCACAAGCTCGACGGCATCGCCAACGAGATGGAAACGACATTGTTGCGAAGTTCGTTTTCTCCGATCGTCAAAGAAGGACTTGATGCTTCCGCAAGCATTTTTACGCTGAGCGGTGAAACGCTTGCACAGGCTTGTGCAGTGCCGATTCACCTGGCCACGCTGATTCCAGTCGTCCAGGCAATGCTCAAGATCTTCCCCGTCGAAGCGATGCAGGATGGGGACATCTATCTGATGAACGATCCCTATCTGGGCGGCACCCACCTCCCCGATATTGCCGTGGTGGCACCTGTGTTCGGTGACGAGGGCAATCCGATCGCTATCGTCGCGACGATGACCCATCACCAGGACGTGGGCGGCATGTCGCCGGGTTCGATTCCGACGAATGCAACTGAGATCTTCCAAGAGGGTCTTCGCTTGCCGCCACTGCGTCTGTACCGTGCTGGCGTACTGAACCAAGACCTGGTTGACATCGTTCGCTTGAACGTCCGTATGCCTGACATGCTGATGGGCGACCTACATGCGCAGGTAGCCGCTTGCTCGATCGGCGCGCAGCGCCTGGCCGCCGCCCAGGCGAGCCTTGGTCCGGTCACGCTCCAGCAAGCATTCATGGCGCTTCTCGACCACTCGGAACGGATGACGGCCGACGCCCTGCGGATGCTGCCACAAGGCACATACCGGGCGACGGGCTGGCTGGACAACGATGGAGTGAATCTCGACGTGCGGGTAAAGATCGAGGTGGCCGTCACGGTGGGCGATGGCGTATTCCACGTCGACTTCACAGGGACCAGCAAGCAGGTCGACGGCCCATTTAACTGCGTGGCATCGGGTTCGCAAGCCGCGTCCTATTTTGCAATCCGTGCGCTGACCAGCCCGGACATTCCGACGAACGGCGGCTGCTTCCGGAATGTTACGCTGACGCTGCCGCCTCGCTCGATCGTCAATCCCGACCCGCCAGCTCCCGTGTGCTCGCGCACCGCGACAATCAAGCGAATCACGAACACCATCCTGTCTGCCTTTAACGCTGTCCTGCCTGACCGGGTCGGGGCAGATTCCGCAGCCACGTTGCTGGCGGTGGCGTTCGGCGGCGAGGATGCCGACGGCGAGCGGTTCGTGGTCGGGGAACTGATCGCGGGAGGCAGCGGCGCTAGTCAGTTCGGCCCCGGTGCGAGCTGTATCGAAACCGATGCCACCAACTGCATGAATTATCCGGTCGAGGCGCTTGAGCTGGCCGCTCCCATTCGTGTGAATCGTGTTGAGTTGCGGACGAACTCCGGCGGGGCGGGTCTGCATCGCGGTGGCATGGGTCTGCGCAAGGAGTTCGAGATCCTGGGCGACAGGGTAACCACGACGTATCGTGGCGAAGGACATTTCCACCAGGCCGCCGGCGCGTTCGGCGGCGAGGCTGGGGCCGTCGCTGAGGGTTACATCCTGCGCGGGGGGGATCGAGAAGATATCAAATCGAAAACCGTCATCACGCTTCGGAAGGGCGACCGCCTGGTCATAGAAACCCCAGGGGGCGGGGGGTGGGGCCGCGCTTAACGGGCATCACGCTGTTAGAAAAGGCAGGGCGGACGGGGTCCAATGCGGGCACGCCGATGTTCGCCGCCGCCTGCCGAAACACTCACATGGCAAATGGAGGACATGCAATGGACATATCAGCGGATAGGGCCGATGGCACGCAACCAGGCAAAGGCATAAGCGCGGTGCACAACGAACAGGGCGGGAAGCGGGCCGTCTGGGCCGCGACGGCGGGGCATGTGATGGAGTGGTACGACTTCGCCGTGTACGGGTTCATGGCAACGTTGCTGGCCAAGACGTTTTTTCCGGCGGGCGATACAGTGACGTCTATGCTCGCCACGTTCGCCGTGTTCGGCGTGGGGTTTGTGATGCGTCCAGTCGGTGGAATCGTCATGGGTCGGATCGCTGATGTACGCGGACGAAAAACCGCATTGTTGGTCACGATGATGCTGATGGCGGCGAGCACGGCAATGATTGGCCTGACGCCGTCGTATGCATCGATCGGCATCGCGGCACCGTTGTTGGTGGTCCTAGCCCGGCTGATCCAGGGCTTTTCCGCGGGCGGGGAGTGGGGCGGGGCGACCGCAATGATTGTCGAATGGGCGCCGAAAGGGAAGCGGGGTCTCTACGGCAGCTTCCAGCAGAGCAGCCTTGCGATTGGCATGCTGCTCGGCTCAGCCGTTTGCGCATTGTGCAGCTCGGTCCTGACAATCGACACGCTGGAGAGCTGGGGATGGCGCATTCCGTTCCTGCTCGGCAGTCTGCTCGGTCCCTTTGGACTATATCTGCGCCGGAACCTCGAAGACGCGCCCGTGTATCGCAAGGCGATTGCAAAGCCCACGCGACTGAGTAAGCCAGAGGGCTTTGCGCTGGCGTTTCGAGCGTTCGGCTTCGCGATTGTCTGGAACGTGGTCTATTACATGATGTTGGCATTTCTGCCGAACTTCATGCAGACCTATGCTGGCGTGCCGCGCGCCGATGCGCTGTGGTCCAACACCATCGGACTTATGGTGCTGGTGCTGGCGGTGCCGTTCATGGGCTATCTATCCGACAAGATTGGCCGAAAGCCGCTGCTCGTGGCGGCCTGCATGAGCTACATCATCATGCCGTACTTCCTGTGGAAGTATTTGATGAGCGGTGTGGGCTTCGGCGCTGTTGTCCTAGTCCAGACTGTATTCGCTATCGCGATCTCTTTCTTTTCCGGTCCCGGACCGGCGACGATCGCCGAGATGTTTCCGACGGAGTCCCGCTCGACGTGGATGTCGCTTGGTTATAGTGCTGCAGCCGTCCTATTTGGTGGTTTTTCACCGTTTATTTCGCAATACCTGATCGGCAAGACGGGGTCGCCTCTGTCGCCCACGCTATTTCTCGGGTGTGCCTCAGTCATTTCGTTAGTGTTCATCCTCCGGATGCGTGAAACGGCGCACCGCGAGCTCGACTAGCGCTCTCGCAGGGGACCACCCTGCCTTCTTCGGGCCGACAACGACCGGCAGTGTCGGCCCCGCCTATCCCTATGCCCAGATATTCCGAGAAATAGATGAAACAGCCGCTAGAAAGAATTGTTCCCGAAACAAGATTGCCTGAGGAGACGGATGTCGTGATTATCGGTGGCGGCATCGCCGGCTGCTGCACTGCCCTCTCATTAAGCCGCGAAGGGGTGCGAGTTACGTTGCTCGAGAAGGGACTGATTGGATGCGAGCAGTCCAGCCGCAACTGGGGGTGGTGCCGTCAACAGGGGAGAGACCCCAAGGAACTGGAATTGGCGAAGCTGAGCCTAGACATGTGGCCGGGGCTTGCGATGATCCTTGATCGCGACCCCGGCTTCCAGCGCAGCGGCGTGACTTTCCTGACGGACAAGGAAGCTGAGGTCGCGGCATGGCAAGACTGGCAGAAGCTCGCCGCGGAGAAGGGAATCGATAGCGTCCTTCTCAGCGCTGAGCAAGCGCGCAGCGCGGTGCTAGGAGGCACGTCGGGCAAATGGATCGCCGGATTGAGCACTCCCAGCGACGGCCGCGCAGAGCCGTCACGTACCGCGCCATTCGTCGCGCAGGCGGCGCAGCGTTTGGGTGCGAAGATCCTAGAGGGCTGCGCAGTGCATACGGTGGAAACGACGAACGGCCGGGTCAGTGCTGTCCATACCGAGCGGGGGACGATCCGCTGTCAATCAGTCGTGGTCGCGGCGGGAGCTTGGACGTCGCTCTTCCTGCGCAAGCTTGGTGTTCGTTTTCCGCAGGCCTATGTTCATGGGTCTGTATGCAGCACGCTACCGATCGACGCCAATGTCGAAGGCTGTATTTCCACGCCATATTTCTCGTTCCGGGCGCGCCAGGACGGTGGCCTGACCGTGGCGAAAAGCGGCAGGGGCACGGTCTACGTCACCCCTTCACTGCTGCGCTATGCGTATCAGTTTCTGCCTACCTATCTGCTGCGAAGGAAGAAAGTGAAGCTCCGACTTACGGCGCAGTTCTGGCGAGAACTGCGGCAGGAATATAACTATTTGAAGAGGAATGTATCACCATTCCACGACGAGCGGATCTTGGACCCTTCCCCGGACTCCGGACTGGTCGGAGAGGCCGTGCGCGATGTCGAGTCGATGTTTCCTGGTTTGGGGAAGCTGACGCTAGGTTCCGCGTGGGGTGGCGTCATCGACTCAACGCCCGACGCCGTTCCTGTCATTTCGGAAATTCGCGCGCTGCCCGGACTGGTGGTGGCCTCTGGTTTCAGCGGTCACGGATTTGGCTTAGGCCCCGGTGTCGGCCATGTCGTGGCCTGTCTGGTGCAAGGCCGGTCGGCCCCGATTGACATGACTCCCTTCCGATATGACCGGATGATCGATGGATCGAGGCTGGTGCCATACATCCATTTCTAGAGAGGTATGAGTCGCACATGGGATTGAGCCCGGAACTTTCTCCTACGCGAGTGCGAATGGGTGGCAATACAGCGACGTCATTGCTTTACGGAATCAGGTTCCTTGGCAGCCTCGTCATCGCCTAAGCCTAAGTTATGTTCTGCGGCCTGAATCCTGGTTCCTAACCAGATTCAGCAATCATCTCATCGAGCAAAAGCTCCTACTCAAAACGATTTTCTCATCCAGAGTGCTGCTATGTCGAAAAGCCTTGCCGGCGGCCTGTCCCTGTCTGCTGTCTGCGGCCGGGCCGAATTTATGGATGCGCCGGCCCCGGGCAGTCTGGGGGGGACCTATGCAGGCAACCCACTGGCTGTTACCTCCGCCTGGCGATGCTTGACGTGCGGGAAGGCGAGTATCCGGTTGAGCGAGGCGCTGTTCCGGGCAACCGTCTAAAGGAGAGGCTGGAAAGGCTTGAAGTCGCGCGTGCAGGAGATCGGCGAAGTGCGTGGCGTTGGTGCGATGATCGCGGTCGAACTGTGCGAAGCCGATGGCCGCCCGAATCCCGAGTTCACACGGCAGGTGCAAAGCCGTGCGCTGGGAAAGGCTTCTGCTCCTCTCGTGCGGCGTCTACGGGAATGTCATCCGCTTCCTGTTCCTGCTCACGATCACGGATGAGGTGTTGGAAGAGGGCTTGGGTATCGTCGCCGACGCCCTGACCCAATAAGTGTGCAACTCGTGGAGATCGACATGGAATTAAAGGATGCAAGCCTGCTGCGTGAGCAGGCGCTGATCGATGGCGTATGGACGGATGCGGATTCCGAGGAAGTATTCCCTGTTATCAATCCGGCCACTAGTGCGACCATTTGCACGGTGCCGAGAATGGGCGCCAATGAAGCCCGGAGGGCAGTCGAGTCCGCCCGTGCGGCGCAGGCCGGTTGGCGAGCGACGACAGCGCGAGGGCGCAGCGCGGTGCTGCGCCGATGGCACGAACTGATGCTGGCCAACATCGACGATCTGGCGCTGCTGTTGACGACCGAGCAGGGTAAGCCGTTGGCTGAAGCAAGGGGCGAAGTTGCCTATGCAGCATCGTTCCTTGAATGGTTTGCGGAAGAAGGCAAGCGTGTCGCCGGCGACGTACTGCAAACGCCTGCGAGCGACAAGCGCCTCCTCGTGGTAAAGGAACCTGTAGGCGTGTGTGCGGCGATTACGCCCTGGAATTTCCCGCTTGCGATGATTACCCGCAAGGCGGGTCCGGCGCTTGCTGCCGGCTGTGCCATGGTTATCAAGCCGGCGGAAGACACGCCGCTGTCCGCGCTAGCGCTGGCCTTGCTCGCAGAACGCGCAGGGGTCCCTGCGGGCGTCTTGAGTGTGATCACTGGCGACGCGAGGGCCATTGGTGAAGAACTGACCGCGAACCCAATCGTGCGCAAGCTGAGCTTTACAGGCTCGACGGAGGTGGGCCGCATCCTCATGCGCCAGTCAGCCGACACCATCAAGAAGCTGTCGCTTGAATTAGGCGGGAACGCGCCATTCATTGTGTTTGACGACGCGGACTTGGACGCCGCGGTGGAGGGAGCGATTGTCTCCAAGTACCGCAACGCCGGCCAGACCTGCGTGTGTACCAACCGCCTGTATGTCCACGACAAGATCTACGATGCTTTTACGGAGAAGCTAGTTGCTGCGGTGGCGAAGCTGAACGTTGGCCACGGCATCGAGCCGGGGGTACTGCAGGGACCACTTATTAACGACGACGCTGTCGCGAAGGTGGAGTCGCACATCGCCGATGCTGTTGGCAAGGGCGCTCGGGTGGTAGCCGGCGGTAAGCGCCACCGGCTGGGCGGGACCTTCTTCGAGCCCACTGTGTTGGCCGATGTCACGTCCTCGATGTTGGTGGCCAAAGAAGAGACTTTTGGGCCGCTGGCACCGCTTTTCCGCTTCTACGACGATGAAGAGGTAATTGCGATGGCCAACGATACCGAATTTGGCCTTGCCTCGTACTTCTTCAGCCGCGACATTGGCCGCATCTGGCGGGTAGCTGAAGCGCTGGAGTACGGCATGGTTGGTATCAATACGGGTCTTATCTCCAACGAAGTTGCGCCGTTCGGCGGTATGAAGCAGTCAGGCTTGGGGCGTGAGGGCTCCCGATACGGTATTGATGACTATCTCGAGGTCAAGTATCTCTGCATGGGGGGCGTGGATCGCTGAGAACCTCTGAGCAGGGAGCCCCTGTCGCTTTGTCGGAGGCCGTGCCGGGTGCGTCGCTGTTCACGCAGTACTTGCTGCTGACCACGACATTCGCAGTCTGCGCATTGATCTTGCACGCCTTCTACATGGCGCTGATCTTGCTGGTGAAGGAGACCGCGCCAAAGCGGGGGCTGACGTCCGGGACCTCTGCCGAGAGCCCAATGATGCACCTACAATGCGCGCATGGCTTCCGATCCTGGGCCGGCGATCTCCGTCCTTCAACTTCGAATTGCTCTGCGCGGTCTGAGCCCGCCGGTTTGGCGACGCGTCCTCGTTCCCGAGCACTTGACGCTCGGACAATTGCACCATGTCATCCAGGTCGTCATGGGCTGGGCCGACGAACATCTGCACACTTTCAGCATTCGTGGCAGGCGTTACGGCGAAGCTCGTGAGGGCGTCTTGCAACTCGCTACAGTGGCAAACGAACTGCCGCTGACCGCGTTTCATCTCCGCGAACACGAAGGCTTCATCTATGTGTATGACTTCAACGCGTGGTGGCACCACGAGATACGGATGGAGCGGCGTAGGCTGCGGCACCATCCTGGTCGGCTGCCACGTTGCGTGGCGGGTTGTGGGCCTTGTCCGCCAGAGGACATGGGCGGGATCGAGAGGTATCTGGAGGCCAGGGACGAACACAATGAGTATGAGTTCCTCGATTGGATCGAGTCGCTGCGCGAGGCGCCAATCGTGCTGGAAGACTTACGCGATGAGGTCGATCGGTGGCTGACTTGGCTCGATCGTCGCTTTGACCGTCAGATCGTCAATGATCGGTTGAGAGAGCTTGAAGGGTAGACTGGTCCCCGCAGCTTTCAAGGAAGGAGGGCTGCCATGCGTATCAGCTTGCAACTCGTAGTGCAGGACGATGGAGGCGTGCCAGCCACCGTCACCGAAATAGCCCAGTTCGAGAGAGACGGCCTTGATGTGGGCTCGCTGGGTCTGCATCTGGAGGAGGCGAAATCATTGCTGGGTCGGCTGCAGCGCACGATGGTCGCGGCACAGGTTGCTGAGGCCGTTGCTCGAACCAGCGTTTGTCCCACGTGCGGGGCGCAATTGGCTTGCAAGGGCCACCATCACTTGGTCTTCCGTAGCGCGTTCGGGCGGCTGTCGATTGACAGTCCCAGGCTGTACCCCTGCCGGCAGTGCCAGGGTGACGCACGGAGCTTCAGCCCGGTCGCCCGCTGTCTGCCTGAGCGGGTCAGTCCAGAACTGCAGTATCTCGAGGTCAAGTTTGCCTCGCTGATGTCGTATGGTCTGACCGTCAACGTCCTGCAAGAGGTGTTGCCGCTCGATCATGTGCTGGCAGCCAGCTCGATCCGGCGTCAGGTCACCACGCTCGGTCGCCGGCTGGAAGCGGAACAGGCCACTGACGCCCGGCAGCAGGCGGAGGTGGCCGCGAGCGTCGGTTCGCCCGAGATTCCGGAGCCCAGTCCGGTCCGCGCGGTCGGCATTGACGGCGGCTACCTCCGGCGGGCCGGCCACCAGCGCCGCCAGGACGGCTGGTTTGAAGTGATCGTCGGGAAGTCCCTGCGGGATCAGGGTGCCGGCCATAGCTTTGCCTACGTGCACAAGCTGGAGGGCCGACCGGCCGATCGTATGTGGAACTTCCTGCTACGAGAAGGAGACCGCGCCAAAGCGGGGGCTGACGAGCGGAGCGCTCCTGAGCGGCCAATGAGGCACCTACAATGCGCGCATGCCTTCCGATCCCGGGCCGGCGACCTCCGTCCTTCAACTTCAAATTGCTCTGCGCGGCCTGAGCCCGTCGGTTTGGCGACGCGTCCTCGTTCCCGAGCANACGACTGTCGATTGACAGTCCCAGGCTGTACCCCTGCCGGCAGTGCGAGGGCGATGCGCCTAGCTTCAGTCCGGTTGCCGGCTTTTTGCCGGAGCGGGTCAGTCCAGAACTGCTCCCTCGGGCGACTTATTGGTGAAGGAGATTTTAAGGGGCGAAATGACAATGCCCCCGTCTTTCTCGAAATGCCAGCCGTCGCCGCGCGGAATGGTTTTCCGGTCTGATAGCAGCATTGGGGAAAGGTCGGCCAGCTTCGGCGCCGGCGTGCGCGGTGGCATGGTTGGTCCTGTTGGGCGGTGTTTCCGTTTTAGGCGTGCCGGCAGGATGCCGCCATAGATCACTGTCCGACATCCGGCGGCCATGACAGCCGCCGGGGTGGCGTAGCAAGTTGCTATCGGCTTGCGGTGGTTGGCGGGGAGGTAGTTGTGGCGGCCTGGGTCTTATCAGCGCAGCGGCGCTCGAAGGAGAGCATTCGCAATTGGTAAGCTCGGCTATCGGCGCTGTCCATGGCGGCGCTCTTCTCAATCACGTTGCCAATACCGAAGTCACCCAAGAATGACAGGATCGACCGGCCGCTGAACTCGCTTTCCTTTTCGACGGCTTGCGAAAAACCGGCTACCTTGGCTTGCTCAAGCTGGATCTCTCGGCAGTTCATTGTCTGCCGCTCGAAGTCCGTCACCGTCCCGACTCGCCCGTAGTTCTTGGTCGCGCAGCCCTGTGCCATCAGCAGGCAGATGCCAATCGGAAGAATTGACCTATGCATTGCTCCCTCCCTGAGTTGTTGTGCGGGCAGGTTAGAGCAATGTGCACGATGCTGAGTATCGACCACACGGCCACTGGGCAATCGAGTTACGACGAACGGCTGATAGCCACTCACGAGGCCTTAGCTGCGGGGTCCGAGGCGCCGGCTCTGTGTCCATTCAATCTGCTGGGTAGGGCCGCATGATTGCCGCTCCGCCATTTGCTGTGGCATCCTTGGGAGATAATGAGGGGTCACATGAACAAATTCCTACTGATCGGCGTCGCGGTCGCTGCTGCGTGGTTCTACTTCAAGCAATCGCCCAAGGCTGAACAAGCTGCCCAGCCTGCCGAACCCATGATCGAGGCGACAGCACCTCCTGCAGCCTCCCCGGTCTTTCAATGCCAGGGGAAGCAGCACTGTAGCCAAATGACTTCGTGCGAGGAGGCCCGTTTCTNAGGGCAATTGCACAAGGTCTCGTCATGGGCTGGGCCGACGAACATCTGCACACGTTCAGCATTTGTGGCAGGCGTTACGGCGAAGCGACGGAGTGCGCCGGCTTACGGATCTGGCGGACGAGGTGCGGGCGCGCTGGCGGAAAAAAAGAAAGCACCCGCTGCCGGGAAGGAGTGGGTGCTGAAGGAAATACGGGGCAATCGCGTTTGCCCCGTGTCACTCTAGTGGAGCTAGGTCCGCAAGAACATAACTCTCTCGATAGGATGCGCAAGGCTATTCGGCAGCCCTCGGCGCGCGCGGCGCCGGGTCTGCATCCATCAACTCCGGAGGGTAAGGGCGCAAGAAACTCCTGGCGCGCTCTGGATCTCGGCACGTCAGCCAGTCATCCCATTCTGCCCGCGGCACAATCACGATCAGCCGTTTTTCCCTGCCCGGGGAGTGGAAGCGGTTCATGAGCGGATGCTTGTCGGAATTGATGGTCAGCATCGTGAAGCTGAACACCTCCGCGCCAGCC
>NZ_JFJV02000006.1:39466-56226 GCF_000611145.1 Cupriavidus sp. SK-3
CGACGGTGACGGGGACGGGATCCCCTGCGAAGTGCCACCACTGCAGTGTTCGTAGATGGCTGTGGCACAGCGCGCGACGTATTAGATCCAGCTGGAGGCCGCCATGGCCGCTTGTCAGTTAGCGCGCGGCGGAGCAGGGGAGGCGGCTGGCGAATCTGGAGAACGAGTTGAGGCAAAGCGTAGGACCCTGGTGCGCTGGTGGTCGGCACCCTAGAGGGAGAAAGGGGTGTAGGCGCAGGGAGNAGGGGTCCTCTTGATTCCGCTGCAATTTACCGGGGTAGGCGCGTCTAGCATCCATGCGGGTCTCCAGGTGGCGCCCCGCTCCAATCAAATCAGTCACTTGCTGACTGGTCCTTTTCCCCTGGTTTGCGCCGTCGTTTCGACGCCCCAGTCGGGTGCCGACCCGGCGTGGCGGCGCTTTGGCCTCGGTTTAGTCCAACTGGTAATACCCACATGCGCGCCACCTCTTGCTGTAGCCAGTCGCACGCCGTTGCCGGCGGCTAGCACCAACACAGGCTCGCAAGTTTCGTTGACGCGCCAATTTCCCGCGTGCGTGGCAAGGATCGCCTTTACGAGCCACTGATTTAGGATGTAGGCCGCCGATGGCCGAAGAATTGTGGCAAGGGCCCTCGATGTAGGCAAACCTGGCCGATGAACACGCCTCCGGCGTCGGTCATTACCCGATTGCAATCGGGATAGGCCGCCCCGTAGAAAGCGCACAGCAAGTTGATGTCCTTGCGTCGGATGTACTTGTCGCCACCGTCGCCGGCCCCGGTTGTGCGATGACCACGCCCGCGCTCTCGTATGGCACCAAGAGCTACGCGAGCGCTTGGTGGACGGCCTTGCCATTCCGCAGAACCGCGAGCTGCTGGGCCCGACGGAATGAGCTCAGATTTTCCTGTCCCACGACACTACGCGTCCGTTTTCAATTGTGACGCGGAGCCTACAACCTCCGCGAGGACCGGGGTTGTACTTCCAAACTTCGCGAACTTTTGATTTGAGAAATTTCTGGTCAATCGCGTACGGCTTGCCTCGGGAATCCACAAGTTGTTCGGTGGTCTGATCCACCCAAATGTGGGATTTCAGAATCTCACCCGCAATCTCTTCGCCGTACTTCGCAAGCAGCTCTTCTTCTCGCTGCTCCTTCTGAAATTTCTCTTTCGCGAAAGAGTCTACGAAGATATACAGTGCCGCTAGCACGGACAAAATGATGAAGCTGACGAACACTGGCCAGTACTTCTGGACCTGCTCTACGAGCGAAACTCCTCCGATGACTAGGGCAACTAACCAAAATCCGCCTCTGGCCATGGCTCCTCCCGCAAGTGCCGTGCTTAGCTCAGTTCTTGTGTCATTCTAGCCGTACCTCGAGTCAACAAATGTGTGGAACGGCACAATGGGGGCCACATGAGGAGCGTCGCGTGCAATTTTCGAAGGCTCAGTTCAGTGGAAGATGACGCTACATAAGATGGATGGAGAGGGGCGATTCAGAATCAGGCGAGCCGCCCCGCTTTAGACAGGACCACAGGTCGTGGCCCGACTTGGCCTCCGCCAACTCGTCCGCACCGCCGCGGCATTCGCCGAGGTCTGCGCTGACCGCGCTAGGAGGGCAGTGCTGCCGCCGTTATTGAACATAACGCCCGTTCGAAAAATTGCTTGGCTGTATTGTTCGATACGGAAGGTACCTCGGGCGGCTGTCGGAAGCGACCGCAGTTCAGTCGGCCGTCGACGAGCAGGCGCAGGGAAGGGGGGCCCAAAGTCGAAATGGGCGGCGACATCATTTGCCAGATTTGACGTTAGTTTCTCATCCCCGTCGCCTGTACCCAGTAATCGCCTCGCTCGCTCACATATCCGTGAGAAGTCAATGCACTATGCGCGCCGCGAGCTCAAAGTTCGGGCTAATTAGGAATGTCGCCGTCAGCACCAATGGGCGACCTTTAAACGCGCACGCGAGCGCCTGCAGCACGGCCGCCCCCCCTACTTTAGGGGGGTGCCCATAATTGAACTTCTCGTATGCCGCGACATAAAACTGCGATACAGTTGTCTTAACATTTGAAAACAAGCCGCGAGATACCAACTACGTCGGATGTATCTCGGGCGATGGCTGTACAGCCGTACCAACGGCTGGTTGCTTTTGCAGGCGATTCATGGCCGGGGTCTCGGGGGAAGTTGGGGTGCGCCATAAGCTGACGCAATTTATTCGACCGCTGTGCCGTTTTGGATCTGTTACGGTCACGCTCTCTACGCTCTTGCTTGGGATTCTGAGCACAACCGTCGTGTATGCGGTCTGCACCGAGTTGCTGGAACGTGATGCCGAGCTACGCTTCACGAGCGATACGGACGACGTCATTCAGCAGATCGATACCCGCATTCGCCTTTACACCGACGTGTTGGTGACCATGCAGGCGCTCTTTGGAGCGAGCGACCACGTATCACGCGCTGAGTTTCGCGATTTCGTCAATGGCCTGAGCCTGCCGCAGCGCTATCCTGGCTTTCAGACCCTCAATTACGCCCAGTACGTGCCGGCTGCGGAATTGGCTGCGTTCGTGGCCAGCCAGCGCAAGGACCCTGTCCTGCACAAAGCCGGCGTGGACTTTGCCGTCCATCCTGCCGGCCGGCGCCCTGCCTACTTCGTGCTGACCTACGCCGAACCGCTCGGCGAAAATCGAACTTCGATCGGTATCGACATGGGGGCCGAACCGCACCGCCTCGGGGCACTCGAAAAAGCGCGCGATACCGGACAAGCCGTCAGCAGCGGACGCCTTATTTTCAGTGAATCCAGGAGACCCCACGTCGGCATTGCCTTGCGGCTGCCGGTCTACAGGAACGGTCTTCCGCTGGAGGACGTGGAAGCGCGTCGTCGCGCCTACGTCGGCTCGGTTGGCGCAGGCATACGGGTTGGCGACCTGCTGAGCAACCTGGCCAACCAGGAAATGCTGCGCAGGACTCGCTTCCGGCTTTACGATGCTGGCGATTCAGATATGGAAGCGATTTCGCCTTCACCGGCCACATTGCTCTATGACAGCCTCAACGGGCTGTCCGAAAACGCCGGAGGCCAGAAAATGCCGCCGGCCATCGCCGACCCGATCGACAAGATTGGCGCGAGCGAGTGGAAAGGTCCGATACAACGTGCAAACGTTGCGGCAAGTCGCCCGTATCTGAGCAAGACTGTCTATCAATCCTTTGGCGGGCGGCGCTGGTTGATCGAGTTTTCCTCAGCCACGATGGCGATCAGCGGTCCTCAGCGCTTCGTACCGGCCTTGATACTCGGATCCGGACTGATCATCAGCCTCTTGCTGAGTGGGTTGGCGTATGCGCTGTCGAGTTCTCGTACGCGCGCCCTCGCCGTGGCGGATGGCATGACGCGAAGCTTGCGCGAGAGCCAGGCCGCGCTTGCCGAAGCACAGCGCATTGCGCGCCTGGGTAACTGGCGCATCGACCTGGAAAGGAATTGGGCAGATTTCTCCGGCGAGATGGTGCGCCTGATCGGCGGCCAGGGAGCAAGGCCTACGCTCGACATGCTCTTGCATGCCCTCGATGCCGACTACCGCGCCACCCTCGTGGCGCGCATGCAGACCGCATTGGCCGACCGTGGGGCCTTCGAACTGGAATGCCCCTACCGCTCTTCGCGCGGGCGCAAGGGCTGGCTTCACCTGATCGGGAACGCGCATGGCCTCGCGGGCTCGCGCATCTTGCGTGGCACCGCTCAGGACATCACCCAGCGCAAGGCCGCCGAACAAGCGCGTGCCCAGGAACATCGGATCGCATTGCACTTGTCCACTGCGACCTGCGCAGCCAAAGTCCCGGAACAGATTGTCCGCACCCTGGTCGAGGGCATGGAATGGGAAGCGGGCGCATTCTGGCCTACCGAGGCAGGCCGTGCGATGCAACTGGCCCCGGTCTGCGTGACGCCGAGCAGGGAACTGGGATGCTGGCTGGCAAAGCGTATGACTTGGCCGCAAGCAACAGCGGCGCTCATGCCGGACGGACCACACTGGTATGCCAGCCGTAGTGCCATCGCCAGGATGCCGCAGCACGCGTGGCTGGGCGAGCAAGGCATCCTGACTGTTTTTATCTTCCTGCTGCGAAGGGGCACCGTCACCCTCGGCGAGGTCGAGCTGTACTCGCGCGACAGGCGTGCACGGGATCGATACGCACTCGCTATGGGGAGTGCGATCGCCTCCCAGACCAGCCACTTCTTGCTGCGCAAGGAAGCCGAAGAGAATCTGCGCTTCATCGCCAATCACGACGCGCTCACTGGGCTACCGAATCGGCTGATGTTCCGGGATCATCTGGAACGACGACTGGCGATACCGCAATCCCGCCAGGACGGCCTGAGCGTTCTCTTCGTCGATCTCGACCAGTTCAAGATCGTGAACGACACCATGGGCCACGACGCGGGAGATATCTTGTTGCGAGGCGTCGCGGACCGCCTGCGCGCAGCCCTGCCTGATGTGGAACTGATCGCGCGCCTTGGCGGTGACGAATTTGTCGTGCTGGTTGAGCCAAAGGGCGACCCGACCGTGTTGAGCCGGACCATTCGGAGTATGCAGGCAGCGCTTGCGCCGGGTTTCGCCGTCAACGACAAGGAGTTGCGCATCACGGCGAGCATCGGCATCAGCTCCTTTCCGGAGGACGCGGCCGACGCGCAGACGCTGCTCAAGCATGCAGACCTGGCAATGTTTAGCGCAAAGCAACGCGGCAAGAATGCCCACCAGTTCTATGCCCGCGAGATGAGCGAATCCTTGCGGCGGCGCGTCGATATGGAAGCGCATCTGCGCCGCGCGCTAGAACGCAACGAGTTTGAACTCTACTACCAGCCCCGCATCTCCCTCACGACCAATGCCTGTACGGCCGTGGAGGCGCTCATCCGCTGGCACCATCCCGAGTTCGGGCTGGTTTTGCCGGGAGATTTCATTCCCTTTGCGGAGGAGTCGGGTGCCATTGTCCAGATCGGCGCGTGGGTCCTGCGCGAGGCTTGCCGTCAGAATGCACAATGGCTCGCGCAGGGATTGGCGTCTATGCGCGTCGCTGTCAACCTCTCGGCCCGGCAGTTTGCCGACAAGAGTCTCAGGCTCATCATCCTCGATGCCCTGCGGCAAGCGGGCCTGCCAGGGAATCTCCTGGAACTCGAACTGACTGAAAGCCTGGTCATGCGGGATGCCGAGCAAGCAGCGCGCTGGCTCTCGAAACTCAAGAGAACGGGTGTGCGACTGGCCATCGACGATTTTGGCACGGGATATTCTTCACTGGCCTATCTGAGCCGCTTTCCGATCGATGTCGTGAAAATTGATCGTACCTTCATCCGCCATGTGCCGGAAAGCCGCAGCGATACGCAAATTGCGAGTGCAGTGATCGGCCTCGGGCATCGGCTTGACCTAGACGTAGTCGCGGAGGGCGTCGAAAACGCGCAGCAGCTCAACTTTCTGCGCAGCGAAGGTTGTGATGAAGTGCAAGGGTATTACTTTAGCCAGCCGCTCCCCGCCGAGGACATCACAGCCTTTCTGGTCAGTCATACCGAACACGGTCTCGCGCAGCATCCAGGACCGCAATCAATACGCGCCTTACTTCCGCATCCTGGTGCGTACCTCAGTCGTCAACCATCGGAGCAACGTTATGAAAGCACAGGAACAAACCGTCAAGCATATGTGGCAAGCGATTGACGCTCTCGATTTCAGCCGGATGAAGGCCAAACTGCTGCACCGCGAGCAGGCCCGCTGGACCGCCAAAACGTTGACCGCGGCCGAGTCCGGCTATCGCCAGTTTCTGAAACTGGCGGCGAAATATCCAGATGCGCCGGTGGTGCCCAGCGAACTGGTGGACGAGTTCTGGCACGCCCACATTCTCGATACCCAGCGCTATGCGAGTGATTGCGAGCGGATCTTCGGTCATGTACTGCACCATGACCCCTATGTCGGCATCGACGGGCTCGAAGACGAAGCCAGGCTGCAGGCACTGGCCAACGCCAGCAACGCACTTAGCATGCAGGAGTTTGGCCAGAATCTAACCGCTCCGTCGTATTGCGCCCGCCCGGCGACGAGCGAGCGCGCATATGGTGCGCGCGCCGTGAGCGCGGAACCCTCATACTGCGCGCATGCAATATCGACGGTACCGGCCTATTGTGCACTGGCCGCGACAGCCAGGGCCGCCTACTGCGCATTGTCGGTGAAAGCAGAACCCGCGGATTGCATGCGCGCTCATCCCATGAAATCTGCCTACTGCGCAGTAGCGAACGAGCCAAGGCAAGCGCAGGTGCTTAGCGCTTGACGCGCTCGCGTACCGGCGCATGGAAGCAGTGCCCGCTGCGTGACCGGGGTGTCGGCCACAGCCTTGCCTATGTGCACAGGCTGAAGCAGCGGCCAGTTGGATCTCGAGCAAATGACCAGGGGCCGGCCAGCACACGGCGACGGCCCGAGCGACACCACATTGATCAAAACGCTGCATGGCGCCGAGTGGCACCGGTGGCATGGCCGCCCTCATCCGACTTTGCGCCAGCTGGAAGATCGTGGCTGGGATCTCGACGCTGAGACCAGTCCCGAGGAGGCCAAGCTCCTCGGCAAGCTTGAAGAATTTATCGTTACCGGTCGACTATGACAAGGCGGCCCATTTCTATGGCCTCGCAGCGGCCGGCGGGGTTGTTCACGCGACCGCGCGACTGGCTCTCCTCCATCTGCATGGGCGACACTCCTCCGCCGATGCCACTCACGGATTTTCACTTCTGCGAAAAGCAGCAAAGCGCGGTGATGCGGCGGCCCGGGCAGCGCTTCAGGAGATTGCGGAACGGATGATGTCATCAGCCTTCCCGTAGAACCTTGATGTTGTGACGCAGGCTGGGTGATAGTAAGGCGCGCCATGGCGCGGGCGCGAGAGCGGAATGGTGGTCAGCCCAGACGATGGGTTGACCGGTTGGCCAACTCACAGCGCTTCGACCCGAAGGGCATCGTAACTCGCGCCCTAATGCACGTATTACGGCGCTGGAGAATATGTGCCGATCCGCCAGTCCAGGTGGGGGGTGTGTACCCAATTTTCCCTATTCTTGATAAGAAAGATCGGCATGGCGTTTTGAATCTAGCTGCATCCGTCAGCTAGCAGAAATCGCGGCTGCTCGTTTCCAGGTGGCCGAGCAGCGGTGTGAGATCCACCAACCGCTGTGCAACGAGGTGCCTCACTTCGCCCTCGCACTGCCACTGGCCCAGGACACCGATCAAGCGAGCGGCCAGTACCTCTTTGCGGAACCGCTCCAGCACCGACGGCCAAACGATCACGTTGACCGATCCCGTCTCATCCTCGATGGTCATGAACAGCACGCCGTTCGCGGTGCTCGGGCGCTGTCGCACCGTCACGATGCCAGCGCCGCGGGCCAACTGGCGGTCCTGATAGCGGAATAGCGTTTCCGCTGTCACGAACCGGCCGCTGGCGAGATGTCGTCGCAGCAGCGCCAGCGGATGCCGGTTGAGGGTCAAGCCCGTCGATCGATAGTCCGCGACAATGGCCTCGCCCTCGCTAGGCGCCACCAGTGAAGGTAGTTCTTCCGGCACGTCGGCAGGCCGCAACAGATCCTTGTCGGGCACCGCGGCCGTGGCCTGCCAGAGTGCATTGCGTCGGTGGCCAGCGAAGGCTCGCAGTGTGTCGCCGGCGGCCAGGACCTGCACATCATGCCTGTCCAAGTTCGCGCGGCGGGCCAGGTCAGTCGTCCCTGAGAATGGGCGCACGGCGCGTGCCTCCTCAATGCGCTGCGCCGCCTCCGCGCGCATCCCGCGCAGCAGCGAGAGGCCGAGCCGAACCGCTGGCGGCTTCTTGTCGTCGGCTTCCAGTGACGAGTGCCAGCCGCTGATCGTGACGTCCACTGGCAGCACGTCGACACCGTGGCGTTTCCCATCCTGCACTAGCTGCGAAGGCGAGTAGAACCCCATCGGCTGACTGTTGAGCATCGCGCAGAGGAACACGGCCGGCTCATGGCATTTCAGCCAGGCGCTGGCGTAGACCAGCAGCGCAAAGCTGGCCGCATGGCTCTCTGGGAAGCCGTATTCACCGAAGCCTTGGATTTGCCGGAAGATGCTCTCAGCAAATTCCCGTTCGTACCCGCGTTCCAGCATGCCGGAGACGATGCGGTCGTAGTAATGCTCCAGCCCACCCTTGCGCTTCCAGGCCGCCATGGCCCGACGCAGCTGGTCAGCCTCGCCAGCCGAGAAACCCGCTGCGAGCATGGCTACCTGCATCACCTGTTCCTGGAAAATCGGCACGCCGAGCGTGCGCGACAGCGCCTTTTCCATTTCCGGGCTCGGATAGGTTACGGGTTCCTTACCTTGCCGGCGCCGCAAGTACGGGTGGACCATGCCTCCTTGCACCGGACCCGGTCGCACGATGGCGACCTCGACGACCAGGTCATAGAAGGTGCGGGGCTGCAGCCGGGGCAGCATGGACATTTGCGCACGGGATTCCACCTGGAACACCCCGACACTGTCCGCGCGGCACAGCATTTCGTAGGTGGCTGGATCCTCCGCCGGGATATCCTGCAGCTCGAATGCCTCCCCACGCTGTTCGGAGACGAGATCCAGCGCGCGGCGGATCGCCGAGAGCATGCCCAGCGCCAGCACGTCGACCTTGAGCAAGCCGACGGCATCCAGGTCGTCCTTATCCCACTGGATTACGCTGCGATCGGGCATGGCGGCGTTCTCGATGGGTACCAGGCGCGATAGCTTGCCGCGGGCGAGCACGAACCCGCCCGAATGCTGGGAGAGGTGCCGAGGAAAGCCGAGCAACTGCGTCGCCATGTTTGCCCATCGTTGGGTCAGCGCACTTTCCGTATCGACGCCGCTTTCCGCGAAACGTTTGAGCAGGTCGGCCTTGCTGTCAAACCAGTGGTGTGCCTTGGCGACCAGGTCGACGATGGCCGGGTCCACGCCAAGCGCCTTGCCGGACTCGCGCAGCGCGCTGCGCGGCCGATAGGTGGCCACGGCCGCCGCCAGCGCCGCGCGGGTTCGCCCATACTTCGTGTACAGGTACTGGATGACCTCCTCGCGGCGCTGGTGTTCGAAATCGACATCGATGTCCGGTGGCTCGCCACGCTCCTTGCTGATGAACCGCTCGAAGAGCAGGTTGCCACGGGCCGGGTCCACCTCCGTGATACCCAGGCAGTAACAGACTGCGGAGTTGGCCGCCGAGCCTCGCCCCTGACAGAGGATGCGATTGGAGCGCGCAAAGCGGACGATGTCGTAAACCGTCAGAAAATAATGCTCGTAGTGCATGTCCTCAATGAGCGCCAATTCGTGCTCGATCTGGGCCTGGACGGTGGCAGGGATGCCTCGGGGGAAGCGGTGGTGCGCACCGATGTAGGTTTCTCTTCGCAGGTATTCCGCAGGAGAGACGCCCGTCGGGACCACTTCATCGGGATACTCATAGCGCAGCTCATCCAACGAGAACTGGCAGAGATTGGCGATGTGCAGCGATTCGGTCAGCAGCCGGTGCGGGTAGACATTGGCAAGCCGTAGGCGTGAGCGCAGGTGCTGTTCTGCGTTGGGGGTCAACTGATACCCGCAATCGGGCACGGCCTTGCCTAAGCGGATGGCGCTCAGCACGTCATGAAGCGGCTTGCGCGACCGTACGTGCATCTGCACGTGGCCGGTAGCCACCACGCGCAGGTGATTGGCCGCGGCGGCTTCCATCACGCCCGCCCGATGGATGTCATCCATGGCGCGGTACAGCAGGGTCAGGCTCATCCACGCGCGACCTGGAAAGGTGGCCGTGATCCATGCGGCTTGGGCGTCCAGCCGCTCCGCTGGCGTGCAGTACTCCGGCGTGAAAATGATCGTGCAATCGGGCAGGCCTCGCAGGTGCGCGTAGGCGCCTTCCGAGCCGTCCAGATCCCGGCGCGTGAGCAGGTAGGCGCCCTTTGCCGTGCGCGTGCGGGACAGCGTGATTAGCTCGCACAGGTTGCCGTAGCCTTCGCGATTGCGGGCGAGTGCGATGAAGGAGATGCAGGGGCTTCCGTCTGCATTGACCAGGCGAAACGATGCACCGACGAGCAGCTTTAGCCCGTGCTTCTTGGCTTCGGCATGCGCCCGCACGATGCCGGCCAACGAGCATTCGTCGGTGATGGCGAGCGCGCTGTAGCCCAGTTGCACGGCGCGCTCGACCAGCTCTTCCGCGCGAGATGCGCCTTCAAGGAAGGAGAAATTAGAGAGGCAGTAAAGCTCGGCGTAGTCGGGCAAGCCGGCGCCGGTGCGTAGGGATTCCATGGCGCCACCTCACCCGAACAGCCCGTGCAGGTACCACGTGGCCTCATCGCCGTCCCGGCTGCCCATGCGTTCCTGATAGACCCAGTAATGGGCGTGATCGCGACCCTCGGCCACGTAATAATCCCGCGTCACCAACTCGCCGCTCCACCAACCGGCCTCGATGCGTTCCGGGGGAGACACCATGCGCAGGGGCGAGCCATAGAACGGGCGATGATCGCGGATCAGCAAGGCAATCGGCTTGTCCAGCAGCCAAGCCGGGCGCGGCAGGGCGGGCGCTTCCGCGCCAGGTCGGGGTTTCCCGACGGCCGGCACCCAGGTGTTGGCTACCTCCGGCCGGTAGTCCGCACGCAACTCCGGCCGCAGGATGTTGTCGGCGCCAAGCCGCGCCGCGAGCAGTTCCATCACCCGGGCGTGGTCCTCGGGCGTGCCGCCGGGCTCAGGAAATAGCGATTCGCTGGGGGGCGCCTTGGCCTGCACGTCGGTGACGGACAGGCGCACCGCGATCATGGGGGCATCCACCTGCAGCTGCGCCAGCCGCTCACGCAGCAAGCGCATCGGGTGATCCTCGCTCCAGCTGGGCTCTGCCAGCGCGATCTCGATGACGGTTGGCGCCAGCGCCTCGCGGCCGCGCTCGTGTTTGAGTTCCACCAAGACTTTGGTGACCGCCAGATGGTGCGCGGCCAGCCAGCCCAGCATCTGCACGATGAGCCCGCGGCTGTAGAGCAGGGTGGCCTCCGCATGCTCGATGCGATCGGGAAGGTCGACCTGCGCTGAGAAGGTTGGCGGGGGCTGTAGCCATTCGAAGATCTCTGGCGCCTGGCCCAGGGCGCGATCCATCGCCTCGTTCAGTTCTCGGCCGCACCGGCGCTGCAGCCCGGCCCGCGGCAGCCGGCGGATATCGGCAAGGCAACGGCACCCTAGTCCATCCAGCCATTCCAGGAATGGCCGTGCGGCGGGCAGGGTGCCGATGGCGAGGGCGCCGAGCCGGCGCTCCAATGCCTCGATCTTGAGGGTGCTTGCGCCACCGGCATGGGCCAACAGCCAGGCGCCCTGGGCTGTCGGAGCACAGCCGCAGGCCGCGCTGAAGCCCAGCGCGGCGACAGACGCGCGCATGCGGCGGCGCAACTGGCGGATGCCGCCGAACAGGCGCAGGCTGGCCGACACGTCTACCAGCACGGACGCTTCCTCGGCATGCACCACGTTGGGCGCGAACTGCAGGAGCGCCATGGCCACGCGCTGCAGGGCGTCGGCTTCCTTCTCCGGGGCTCGATCGTACAGCAGGGTCTGCGGCGCGATGGTCAGCACACCGCCGCGGCGCATCTGCGGGCGAACGCCAGCCTCCGCCGCCAGGCGCGAAGCGAGGTGCACGCGTTCCTTGTCCAACACCGCCACAGCCAACTCAGTGGACCAATTCGGCCGGAAGACTTCGAGTGGCAGGGACGAGAGGTGCAGGCAGATCCAGAGGCGCAGCATGACGGTGAAGCAGGATCGGCGACGGTTCCAGCAGGACGCGCACGGGCAGGTCCTGCTGCGGGCCGCGCCGCTTGATGAAGGAGAGATCGACGCCGCCGGCGGCGGGCGCAACGCCAATGCGCAGTGGCGCTGGCGAAGCGTCGCGTGCACAGGCCAGTGAACGCATGAGGCAAAACAGCGCCTCGCCACCCTGTGCAGCCAGGTGCAGGCGGCGCAGCGCGTCATTGCGGATATGGGTCTGCCAAAGGAGCACCGCACCGCAGGTGCCGGCGCGCAGCAATTGCTCGGTGGCCCAAAGGGCATCAGCCGTGCGCTGGCTGCGGATCCACAGCAGACGTTCGGGCGGCAAGCCCCAGCTGGCCAAGGCGAGTGCCTGTGGCGTTTGCGGCGGCTGAATCAGGGCGACAGGCCGCTTACAGACCTCCGCCAGTGCGGGGCGCAGCAGGCGCAACTCCCCCACGCCCGGTTGGCGCACCAAAAGTTCGATCAGCGATGCCGTCGGCCAGCCGCCACCCGGTAGCTCGGCCGTCAGGACCGGATAGCCGGTGGCGACGGTGCGACCGTTCGCCAGGGCGAGCTGGGAGGCTTTCCATAACGCAGGATGGATGGATTCTGGATTGGGCGTTGGCATGGCTGTTGGTTGAGTCCATGCAACCCAGTTTACTGTATATATATACAGTGGTCACGGATTTCTTTGCCGAACGCGAAAATGCCTTAAGGACCGCTTGATGAGCGAGCACCGTCGCAGTTTTACTCGGGGGCGTCTCCGAAGACCCCGATGGCTAGGTCGTGCTCGAATTTGGTCGACCAAGAATCCCGAGACCCTGCCGCATACTGCATCAATACGCCTGTCTCTGGCCTCAGCACGCTCACCAGGCGACCCTGTTCCCCGGTCATGTCGCAGACGCTAAAGTCGGCGGCGATGAACCCGTGCCGACGACAGGCGTTGGTAAAGGCTTCGCGCTCCGCGGCAGGAAACGCCGCAAGGGTTGCCATGACAAATCCTCCGATCGACTAGCCAGCCAGCTTGCGGATGGCCGCACCAATTTGTTGCACCTTTCTTGTATCGGCATACTCCGCCCACGGATCGACGTAGCCGGCGGCTTCCACGCGCTGCAGGGCGGTCTGGATCGTCCAATGATCGCCCGCTGTCAGTTCCTCCAGTTCCTCCCAGGATACCGGCACCGAAACCCCGAGACCTGGCCGCGCGCGGGCAGAAAATGCGGACACCGTCGTCGCACCTTGGCCGTTGCGCAGGTAGTCGATGTAGATCTTACCCACGCGATTGCGCGGCCCGCTCTTAGAAACGAAGCGCTGCGGAATGGTCTGGGCGATATGAAGAACGACATCTTGCGAGAACTTCTTCACCGTGGTCCACGGCAGTTCCGGCGCAATGGGCACAACGACATGCAGGCCTTTTGCCACCACTGGTCTTGAGAAAGCTCACCAGGCCAAGCTCATCCAGCATAGTCTTCGTCAGCATGGCGGCGTCAAGCATGTGCCGCCATGGCACGCCATCGCCGGGGTCCAGATCGAAGATGACGCGATCAGGCTTGTCGATGGCACTCTTGGTCGCATTCCACGTATGGAACTCGATCACGTTCAACTGCGCTGCGGCGACAATGGCTGTCTGGCTGGCGATCTCCAGGAGTGGCGGATGCCCAGCCCATAGGCTGGCATCGAGGACGTTGGTCCCCGGGATCTTGATGGTCTCGGCGTGCTTCTGAAAGAACAGCTCGCCGTCGATGCCCGTTGGCCCGCGTACCAACGCCACAGGGCGCCCGCGGAGATGAGGCAGCAGGTGCGGCGCGATGGCTTCGTAGAAACCGACCAGGTCACCTTTCGTCATTCCGGTCGACGGGTCAATCACACGTTCCGCGTTGGATACCTTCACCGTGCGCGCTGGCCGAGGCCGGGGCTGTTCCACATCGACCGGCCGCTCCCTTGTCACGTTGCCCGCGGCCTTGTCAGCGCGCAAGGCATGGAAGACGGGATGCCGGATTCGGCCTTCTTTGGTCCACTCGGCAAATGAGATCTCGGCCACCCGCTTCGGCTTGACCCATCGGGCGGCTAAGCGCGGTGGTGGCTTTTCAAAGGGGCAGACTGGCACTTCCAGTTCGGTCAGCATTGCGAGCAACTTGGTCAGCATGCGCGAATCCAAACCGCTGCCAACGCTGCCCGCGTAGTGCAGTTTCCCGGTTTCATCGTGCACGCCAAGGAGAAGCGCGCCTAGGCCTTGTCGGCTTCCCTTCGGGGCCGTGAATCCGCAGATGACGAATTCTTGCCGCTGTTTGCATTTGAGCTTGATCCAGCTGGGCGCCCGGAGCTCTCCGCTCAGGCACAAGAGCTTGACATAGGCTACTAGGAAATGCTGCCGATAAGTGCTGCTTGGGCCACCCCCTCATCCTTTAGGGTCGGGCGCGCCCGATGGACAAGTATTGAGCATGGCGCCTAATTTCGCAGTTGTAGACGATGCCTGCGTTCGCGGCCAAGCTTCGAAGGCAGACGACGCACGGGTGCTGAAATAGAGTGATATATACCCACCTAGATGCTAGAAGAGGGCGCAGGGCATACCTTGCGGTGGTGGCTAGCTTGCGGGAAGCGTTCTCCTTGGGGCGCGAATGCATCTATTCCCCTAAGGACGAAAGGGCGCAGGGGGGCGAAGAAATGCAGATGGTTCTTGCTATGTTCGGCACGCACCCAGAAGCCACCAACATGGTTTTTCCCGGCAACGCCATGTGTACCTCAGGCAGCTTCGAGATATTTCTTTGTTCTCATTTCGTTGGAAATTCCCGCGGCCATTGCGGAGTCTGTTCAAGTGGGATTCACATGCGCCATCGGCAGTAAGACTAACCGTTTAATAGCCGGCTGGGCAGGTCGTCACGGCTTGGATCTAGCCTCTTCATGCAGAACAAGGGAGAACATCGTGACTACTCTGCACCGTACGACACGAATGAAATTGCTTTCCATCGCGAGCGCTATCCTGGTCGCCTGCGCTACAGGTACAAGTTATGCCCGATCCGACGATGCCCCTGCAGCCCAAACCGCGACGCAGATCGGCGCGATGAATAGCGCGCTGAATGCCGAGTCCGGCAAAAAGGACAAGGGTCCCAAGACTCGCGTAACGCCGCCCGCACGCCCTCCCTACCTTACCTCGATCGAGCCCGGCGTCCCCGAGGAGCAGAAGCGGAAGATGGAGCACGGACACAAGCATGGTGGACTCAACCAAGGCAAGTTCAACACCACATCCGGCGGCTTCTCGAGAGACTAAGGGGATATCATGAAGCGACTACTGATCACGATTACGCTGGTACTCGGCATATGCTGTGGGAGCGCGCTGCAACCCGCCAGTGCTCAACCGACGGGGACAGGGCCGATTACCGCCCTGATCCTCTACGATGCTCCGCCCAACGACTCATATTCGAAATTGGGGCAGGCTTACGCGATCATGCTGAGCAACCTGCTCGGTCACTTCGACGGCACCGTCACGCTCAAGCCCGTGGACCAGTACACGCCGGGTATGGTGGAGAATTATCAGACCATATTCTATGTCGGCGCCTACTATGACAATCCCGGCGTGCCAACTGCGTTCCTGAGCGACGTCACCACCACGCAGAAGACCATCGTCTGGTTCAAGTACAACCTCTGGCAAGTTGCATGGAACGCTACCTATTCCTTCACACAACGCTACGGCATTTCCTTCAGCGGCTTGAGAGGACTGGATTCTTCGCCGTCGTCCAGCAATCCAGCGCCGGGCTTCTTCGATACGGTAATCTACAAGAATACTAACCTCGTCAAGTATTACGACTTCAACGCTTCCACTGGCGTTGTGCGCGCCGATCCTGATATCGGTGTCACGCAAGTCACGGATGCGACCAAGGCGCAAGTGCTCGTCAATATCAAGGACAGCAAGACGAATGAGCAAGTTCCATACATCATCCGCTCCGGTAACTTCTGGTACGTGGCCGACATGCCGTTCTCGTTCATCGGCCCCCGCGACCGCTACCTGGTCCTCTGTGACATGCTGTTCAGCATGGTGAACCGCGCAGGCACCGCCGGTCATCAGGCTCTGGTAAGGCTGGAAGACGTGGGCGCGTTGGTGAGTACGAGCACCATGAAGACGCTCACCGACTACCTCTTCGGCCTGGCAATACCATTCTCGATCGCAACCATCCCGCACTATCGCGATCCGCTGGGCATATACAACGGCGGCGTGGCACAAGACATCCCCTTTGCGCAAGCCACGGGCCTCAAGAGCGCGCTCGCATACGCGAGCGCTCGCGGCGCGAAAATCGTGATGCATGGTTACACGCACCAGTACAAGTCCATGCGAAATGTGAATACGGCAGTCAGCGGCGACGATTTCGAATTCTGGAATGCTGTCGCAAATACCCCAGTCGCCGAGGATTCGACACAGTGGGCAGGAGGGCGCCTCGACAGTGGCCTGCAGGAACTGATTTCCGGCGGCTACACCCCCTTCGCCTGGGAGGCACCGCACTATCAGTCTTCGCCACTCAGCATCAAAGCCGTACCCCCGCGGTTCGCCAATACCTATCAACGGGTCGTCTACTATACCTCCGACAATCCGACGACCCTGAACTCCGCGGCCATCAATCGGGATTTCTCCGTCGGCCAGTTTTTCCCTTACCTCATCAAGAAAGACTATTACGGCCAGAAGGTAATTCCAGAGAATCTCGGCAATATCGAGTACAACATCTGCAATATCGATCCCTCCTCGTGTCTTACTTACACGTGGCAGGATATTTACCTCAACGCGCAATATGCGCTACTGGTGCAGGATGCCGTAGCCTCCTTCTTCTTCCACCCATTCTGGCTCGAGTCCGCAGTCGGAACCCCCGGATTCGCGGACTTCAAGAGCCTTATTCAGGGGATCACACAACTCGGCTATACGTGGGCGGATGCCAGTACATTTTAAGGTAACTGGCGGGAGCAGCAGCGTTCCGTCTTCGCCGCTGCTTTGCCACCTTTCGGATTCAGGTCAGCTTATGTGAAACTGCGCAGTCTCTGTCTCTGTCTCTGTCTCTGTCTCTG
>NZ_JFJV02000006.1:56264-65106 GCF_000611145.1 Cupriavidus sp. SK-3
GAGATGCGGTGTGACCGGTCGCGGCAACCAATCTTGCTCAGCGATCGAGACGTGGCGGGAGCGGTTAGGCTTGCAGGCGGGCCTCATTCACTGCAGGTGCGGGCCACCATTGATGGCAACGGTTAGCTCCGGCCAGAAAGGCGGCGTCACGGGAGCTTAGATACAGTACCAGTGCGGCGACTTCCTCCAGTTGTCCCAGGCGGCCCATGGGGATGCGGGATGTGCGTAGCCGCCTTTGACGCAGCGTTGTTCGCTACGTTGAAGTTATTTTCGGTGACTTCAGTCACCTGCTTCACTGTTTGGTACGCACTTCCGGGGTAATTCGTACTTTTCGTGCATGTATGGACCCGACGCCGCATTCACGGTAGCAGCCGATATGCGGGATTTCAAATTTTACTGTTAGACAAGTTTAATTCTTGTTACATGGCCGCGAAATTTGGGTCCATGGGCAGTATGCGCCGCGCAACTAATAGAACAGACGGCGCAGCAGATCGGTGGCTGTCTGCACCAGTTGCACCACCGCATCGCCGACGCCCATGTCCATGCCCATCGCCTTGGCCGACGCATAGATGACGCCCGTGAGCAAGGCCAACACCATCAATCCCATTTTGAGATTGTCATCCACCGCGACCCCTTGCGTTCAGTCGAAATCGGATCCGCAATTGGCAAAGGCGCTGAACTGCGGCGGCACAGTTGCACACTCTGGACCACGTCCCATTTCGTTATAGGGACAGTGCCAGACGTAGATGTGGCACTCTGTGCGGTATCTCTCTCACCGCGCTTGAAGAGAACTGGTTATCAGGGGTTCCATATGCAACCGGAGGAGACCCCATGTCGAACCAGTGTGTCCGAACGAATGCATATCGACCTGGCTAACTACGCCAGTACCGATGCGCCACTATCGGATTGGGGAACAAGTTCCTTGGCCGGTCCGTACCAACTCTTCAAGTACGATGACCCCATCAAGGGCCGGCCAGCACACAGCGATGGCCCGGCAATCCGACATTGATCAAGGCGCTGCAAGGTGCCAAGTGGCACTTGTGGCACGGTTGCCCCTATCCAGCGTGCGCCGGCTGGAAAACCTGAGCTGGGATCTCGATGCCGAGGCCAGCCCCGAGGAAGCCAAACTCCTTGGCAAGCTCGAGTGATCATCTATCTGGGTAACAACCGGAGCTTCATCGTGAACTACGGTGACCGCTATCGCCACGGGGAGCCCATTGCATCGGGCTTCGTCGAGTCCGCCGTCAACCAGGTGATCAGCAAGTGGTTCGTCAAACGCCAACAGATGGCTTGGCGGCCGCGGCACGCGCGCGCACTGCTACAAATCCGGACTGCCGTGCTCAATGACCAGCTCCGATCGCACGTTGAACGATGGTATCCCTCCATCGCCAGAGCAGAAAACCACCGCATTGCCGCTTAGTCGGCCCCCGCTTTGGCGCGGTCTCGTGATCAGTTGGCCATGCTGATCGCCTTCACGGCCTTATCCTCCTTGACCCAGTCGCGCGTTCGCCCCTCGATGCCGGCTATCTGTTCGTCCAGTTTCACGAGCCCATTCCACTGCTCGCGCAATGTCTCGATCAGCGCGTTCATATAGATTACCCCGCTTCGCGCCGGATGTTGCCGCGAATGATCAGCGCCTGCTTGAGGCGATCGATGCGGAACTGAGGAAGGGCCGTTGATCGACTGGGTTTTGGCGTAACGACAAGCGGGCGATCCTGATGTGCAGGACCGCCCGTTTTATTTTGATTGCTCCAGCAACCACCCTCAGGTAATCGCGCCCAGTTGCCAGGGAACGAACTCGTTCTGGCCGTAGCCATGCAGCTCGCTGCGCGAGCGCCTGCCGGAGGCCGTGTCCAGCATCAGCTGGAACAACGCCGCACCGAGTTCGGCGATGGTGGCGCTCCCGTCCAGTACCGAGCCGCAGTTCAGGTCCATGTCGTCCGACTGGCGCTGCCACAGCGCCGTGTTGGTGGCGAGCTTGACCGAAGGCGAGGGCGCGCAACCATACGCGGACCCGCGCCCGGTGGTGAAGCAGATCAGGTTGGCGCCGCCCGCCACCTGCCCGGTGGCGGAGATCGGGTCGTAGCCCGGCGTGTCCATGAAGACCAGCCCGCGCACGCGCACCGGCTGCGCGTACTCGTAGACTTCAGCGAGATTGGTGGAGCCGCCCTTGGCGATGCCACCCAGCGATTTTTCCAGCACCGTGGTCAGGCCGCCCGCCTTGTTGCCGGCGGAGGGGTTGTTGTCCATGCTGGCGCCGTGTCGCTCGCAATAGGCCTCCCACCAGCGGATGCGCGCCACCAGCTTCTGGCCAATCTCCGGCGTTTGCGCGCGGCGCGTCAGCAAGTGCTCGGCGCCGTAAATCTCTGGAGTCTCCGAGAGAATCGCGGTGCCGCCATTGCGCACCAGCAAATCCACCGCCGCACCCAGCACCGGGTTGGCCGAAATGCCCGAGTAGCCATCCGAGCCACCGCATTGCAGGCCCACCACCAGATGATGTGCCGGCACCGGCTGGCGCTCCACCGCGTTGGCCTTCGGCAGCATCGCCTTGATCAGCTCGATGCCGTGGGCAATGGTCTTGGTGGTGCCGCCGGTGTCCTGGATGGTGAAGGTCTGCAGCCGGTCGCTGTGCGTGAGTCCCTGCGTGGCGAGCAGCGCGGAGATCTGGTTGGTCTCGCAGCCGAGCCCGATCACCAGCACGCTGGCGAAGTTGGGATGGCAAGCATAACCGCCCAGCGTGCGCTGCAGCACCGCCAGCCCCTCGCCCTGCGGATCGACCGCGCAGCCCACGCCATGCGTAAGCGCCACCACGCCATCCACATTGGGATACGCAGCCAGCGCGTCTGGATGGATGTCCCGGCGGAAATAATCCGCGATGGCGCGCGCCACCGTGGCCGAGCAGTTCACCGAGGTAAGGACGCCGATGTAGTTGCGCGTGGCCACGCCGCCGTCGGCGCGCACGATGCCATCGAACGTGGCCGGCTGCGCCGCCGGTTGCACCACGCGGGCCTCAGCGCTGTAAGCATAGTCCCGCGTAAAGTCGCCCATGGCCAGGTTGTGCGTATGCACGTGCTGGCCGGCGCGGATGTCCTGGCTGGCAAAGCCGATGATCTGGCCGTATCGCCGCACCGCCTCGCCGTTCGCGATCGCACGGGTGGCGATCTTGTGGCCGGGCGGGACCAAGCCGATCACGGTCACGCCTTCGTCGGCTACCGGCGTGCCGGCCACCATCTGGTCCCGCGCGATGACCACGTCGTCATCAGGATGCAGGCGGATGGTGCGGGACGTGCGCGGAGCCTGCGCGGGAGTGGCGGCAAGGGTGTCTGTGCTCATGGAATCGATACTCGCGGTGTGGATTGCGCCGGGCAGGGTTGCGCCGGTGTTACTTGATCATCTCGTCGGGCAGCGCCACGCCGAAGTACTGCTTGTAGATCTCATTGATCTTGCCGTTCTTCAGGTTGGCCTTGACCCAGCCGTCCAGCCAGTTCTTCAGCGCGGTATCGCCCTTGCGCAGGCCGATGGCGTAGGGGAAGGACTTCATCACGAACTTGGTTTCCAGGTCGCGCGTGGGATTGCTCTTCTTCACCGCGGGAATCACGCTGATGGCGGCGGCTAGGTAGTCCTGCTGGCCGGTGGCGACTGCGGTGTTGGTGGTGGCATCGTCCTCGTAGCGCACGATGTTCAGGCCAGGGACTTCCTTGGCACCACGGCTGAGTTCCTGGTCGCTGGTGGTGCCGCGCGTGACGGCGATGGTCTTGCCCGACAGGTCGGCAAAGCTCTTGAGGCTGGCCTTCGCGGGCCCGCCCACCACAACCGGGATCACGCCATAGGGGTCGGAGAAGTCGATCACCTTCTTGCGCTCGTCGGTGACCGAGAACGAAGCCAGCACCACGTCAGCCTTCTTGGTGAGCAGGAAGGGCACGCGGTTCGGGCCGGTCACCGGCACAATCTCCAGTTCCACGCCAAGGTCCTTGGCCAGCAGGCGGGCGGTTTCCACATCCGAGCCACTTTGCTTGGCCTGTGCGTCGAGCATGCCGTAGGGCGGCGCGCCGATATCCACGGCGACCAGGATCTTCTTGCGTTGCTTGATGGCGTCGAGCGTGTCGGACCAGGCGCTGGCGGATGCGCCAACGAGCAGCAGGGCGGCGAACGAGCCGAGCAGGCGGCGGTTTAGGTGCATGGGGTGTCTCCGTGTGTGTAGGTTGTGTCGTGCCGGCTAGCGGGAAGCTAGCGCAAAATCAGAGGCCGTTGCCGACGAACTGCTTGAGCTCCGGCGTCGAAGGTTCATCCAGGAGCTTGCCGTTGCCGCCTTCCCAGACGATGCCTTGGTGCATGAACATGATCTGGTCCGCCACCGAGCGCGCGAACGCCATCTCGTGCGTGACCAGCACCATGGTCATGCCATCTTCGGCCAGCCGCTCGATCACCTTGAGCACTTCGCCGGTCAGCTCGGGATCCAGCGCCGAGGTCACTTCATCGAACAGCATCAGGCGCGGCTGCATCGCCAGCGAGCGGGCAATGGCCACGCGCTGCTGCTGGCCGCCGGAGAGCTGTTCCGGGTAGTAGCCGGCGCGCTCTTCCATACCAACCTGCTTGAGCACATGCATGGCCAGCTCGCGCGCATCCTTCTTGCCAACGCCCTTGACCTTGCGCGGCGCCAGCATGACGTTTTCTTCCACGGTCAGGTGCGGGAACAGGTTGTAGCTCTGGAACACGATGCCAACTTCCTTGCGCAGCTCGCCCAGCGGCACGTTGTCATCGTGCATGGCACGCCCGCACACATGCAACGAGCCCCCGTTCACGCGCTCTAGGCCGTTAATGCAGCGCAGGGCTGTGCTCTTGCCCGAGCCGCTGCGGCCAATCAGCGCCACCACCTCGCCGGCGCGCACCGAGAAACTCACGCCCTTGAGGATTTCCACCTGCCCAAAGGATTTGCTTACCTTGTCGAAGCGGACGATGTCTTCCATGCTTGTCTCCATGATGTCTTTTGGTTCTCGCTGATTCTGGTCCGCTTTCATACCCGCATTCATACGCGCTTGAAGCGGCGCTCCAGCTTGTACGAAAGCATCGACAGCGGATAGCAGATCGCGAAGTAAAGCACCGCCGCGATGGAAAACACCACGAAGGGCTCGAAGGTGGAGTTGTTCACCACCCGTGCCGAATAGGTCAGGTCGAAGAAGCCGATCACCACCGCGTACGAGGAGTTCTTCACGATCTGCACCAGGAAACTCACCGTGGGCGCCACCGCGATGCGCGCAGCCTGCGGCAGAATCACGTGCACCACGCGCTGCAGCGGCGTGAGCGCCAGGCACTCGGCCGCCTCCCACTGCGTGCGCGGCACGGCCTGGATGCAGCCCTTCCAGATCTCGGCCAGGTAAGCGCTGGAATACGCCGTCATGGCAATGCCGGCGGCCACCAGCGCAGGCAGGTCGAAGCCACCCACGCTGATGCCGAAATACACCACGAACATGATCACCGGCAGCGGCACGCCCTGCACCAGTTGCACGAAAGCGCCGGTAATCGTGCGCAGCAAGCGAGCGCCGCGGCCGCGCGCCAGCGCCAGTGGCAGGCCCACCAGCGCGCCGCCGATAAAGCCCATGGCAGACAGCAACAGCGTCCAGCCGGCGCCGCGCAGGATAAACAAGACTTGATCCAGGGAAAGGCTGGACATGATGCTTGACTCCGCGTCGAAAGTGGAAAGAATGCGTCGAAGAAAGGAATAGAGGAAGCGTTTGGAATCAGAGCGCCGTCTTCAGGCGCCGGCGGCGCGTGAAGACGACAGCACCCACTCCCGCCATCGATAGCCGCAACAACCACGACAGCACCAGGTACACCACGGCAATGACAATGTAGATTTCAAAGCCGCGGAAGGTCTCCGACTGGATGCGGTAGCCCACGGCAGTGAGCTCTTCCGCCGAGATCTGCGACATGATCGAGGTGGCCAGCATCATCAGCACGAACTGGCTGATCAGCGCAGGGTACATGCGCTCCACCGCCTGCGGCAGCACCACCAGGCGCAGCACCTGCCAGCGCGACAGCCCCAGGCACGACGCCGCCTCCAGCTGGCCGCGCGGCACCGACTCGATGCCCGCGCGCACGATCTCCGTGGTGTAGGCCGATACGTTGACCACCAGCGCCAGCACCGCCGCCGCCATCGCCGGCACGCGCACATGCACCGCCGCCAGCCCGAAGAATAGCCAGAACGCCTGGATCACCAGAGGCGTATTGCGAATCACGTCCACGTATCCCGTGACGCAGCGGCGCGCCCAGCCCGGGCCTTGCGTGCGCACCACCGCCAGCGCCGTTCCCAGCACAAAGCCAAGCACGATGGTCGCCACCGACATGCGAAGGGTCAGCCATGCCCCGTCGAGCAGTTCGCGCCAGCTGGCGCTCAGGAAGCTGAAATCGAACTGATAGTCCATCGGGGATACGCCCTTTCGCTCTTTTGTGGGCAGCGCCAGCTTAGCCGCCACCCCGTCTCGGTGTTTTGTTCTCGTCTCGATGCGGCCTTGCGCCGGCATGGACCGAAATATATGACTATTGCCGACAAACGTCAATCTGAGGAGATACCCGTGTATCATGTGTTCATGCGTCGCTCGATACTTGGCACCATGCCAGCGCCGCGATCAACGCACCTAACGCAGCACCTAACGCAGCACCTAACGCAGCACCCAACGCTAGCCAAACCCGCCAACCGATCCGGAGACAACGTGCCGAGTCCATCGACGGCTGCGCGACAAGACAAGCGCACCGCCCCCTTCGCACTCACGCAGGAAGCCGACGAAGCGCAACGGCACGCGCCGATCTACGCCGTCATCGTCGAGTTGCTCCGCAAGGCCATCGTGGAAGGCTCGCTAGAGCCGGGCACGGTACTGCTGGAAGGGCATGTAGCCGAGATCCTGCGCTCCACCCGGTCGCCGGTGCGCCAGGCCCTGCGCGAACTGGAAGCCGATGGCGTGGTCAGCCGCTTCGAAGGGCGTGGCTTCGTGGCCGGGCCTGCGGGAACCGCGCCCCGGCGCATCCCGCTGGACCCCGCCATGCTCGGCGTGGACAGCGAGCCGGATGTCGCACGCAAGACGCTGGGCTGGGAGGTGATCTACGACGAAGTGGAGCGCGACCTGGTGCACCTGTCGGTGTTCGGTCGTTATCGCGTCAACGAGATTGAACTGGCCCGACACTTCAGCGTGGGCCGGACCGTCGTGCGCGACGTATTGTTGCGCCTGGAAAGCCTGGGCATCCTGGAGAAGGACGAGCGCCTGCGCTGGGTCATCACGCCGCTGGACGCCAAACGCATCCATGATCTCTACGAACTGCGCTCGCTGGTGGAACCCGCCGCGCTACGCGCCGCAATCGGCCACGCCGACCGCGCGGAGATCGAGCGGATGATCGGGGACCTGCACAAGGTGCAGCGCGTCTACCCAAAGGTCAGCCGCACCGCCATGGACAACCTAGAGCATGACCTGCACGTGCAGTTGCTCTCGCAGTGCCCTAACAAGGAATTGCTCAGCAGCCTGCAGCGCACGCGCTGCATCCTCACGCTGAGCAAACACGTGCTTGGCGTATCCACGCCGATGCCCGAAGCGGACCCGTTCATGTCCGAGCACATCGCCGTGCTGCGGGCCGCCGCCGACGGGGCGCCGCGCAAGGCCGCCGACCTGCTGCGTGACCACTTGGAGCTGTCCTGTGAGAAGGTGACCCGGCGCGCGGAACTCGTGCGCGAGACGTTCGCACTGCCCGAGGTGTCATATATCTCGCGTGAGCCGGGTCGCGGCTAGCTACGCGGTCAAGGCTGCGTCCGCCTCTAGCGGATACACCGGCCGCGCAAGCCGCTGAAACGCGAGCCAGCGCGAACTATTGAATTTTCCATAAAACATGACAACCGATTCCATTCGATCACCCCGAAACCCGCGTGTTTATTGAACGATTTTGCACGCGGAGAGCTTGCGTCGAGCACGTAAAGACGCGGGTTTCCGGCGGATTCGGAAGCGAACAGCAAGTATTTGAATATGCAGCGATTGATGCACTGCACACCGCCGAGACCCGCATCAATCCAAGACCTGCCTGCCGTCAGTCTGTGCACGGAAAGCAAGGGGATCCCTACAAGGAGAGTGACGTCGGCAGGTCACCAAGGCTGTCCGCGTCGGATGCATGGTCTTGCGCGCTTCCTCCGGTTTCCTGTAGCAGCCACGAAATGAACATTTGGACGGCGGGGCTGTTGCACTTCTCCTGCAGGCAGACGAAACGTTCCTGCCGGGTGCACTGCCGCGTGCGCCGCCCCCTCACCATGTTCACTGATCCGCTGGCACTACCCTCGACCACGTTTCCATTCATTCCTGCTGGCAACGCGCCCGGGCTTGCGCCATCCGGTCCTTGCAGCGCCCCCGATGTTCCGGAAGCTGCCCAATTCATCTCGCCATGTCGACGCTCGCACCGCCATCGCACGATCGCCATCGTCACTTCCCCGCAGTCACGTGGTCAGCTTACGCGTGTGGCGCCCGCCGGATCATCGCGGCGACCATTCAATGCCCATAGATGCTACCGCCCATAGAGCGATTTAGCACAAACGGTTTTTTGGTTAACGGTCGCGGGCTGCTCTCCCCAGGTGCTGTTCATGCGCACGTGGCCGCGACCGCTAACCAAAAATCCTCTGCATTATGCCGAGCTCGGCATAAGGCTCATGCCCGTCGTAAATTCCACGACCTGTTCGTTGCTCGGAAGAACGACGTGAACACGGAAGCGCTGCGCCGGGTTGGCGAGCTATACGCGATCACTGTGGAGCATTTCCGCGTCTAGCGGGCGAGTAGAGGACTACCCCTTCGATTTCCTTCACCCGCTCCATCGG
>NZ_JFJV02000007.1:0-8428 GCF_000611145.1 Cupriavidus sp. SK-3
GTGAAACCGCCTTTGACTTTAAGCTTTTGACGTTGACGTTAGGCAGTTGAAGTTGAAGTTGGCGTAAAGCAGTCCCCAATCCCAATATCCAGCAAAAAACCAACACGAACACCCCCCGCCCCGCCACCCCCACCACATCCAGCTAAAATCCCCCTGCCCCCCGCGCGCAGCGCGGCCCACAACCCGCTACCCCGCGCCCCCATGCCCACCTACCCGGCGCCCCGCCGCGCCCTCCTGGCTCTCGCCCTATCCCTGGGCACCACAGCCACATGGGCAGCGCCCGAAATGCCCGACGTACCCGACGTACCGGTTTCCACCGCTACCACCACCAGTAACTGGAAAATCTCCGCCGGCCCCGGCATCTACGTCGCACCGAAATTCCCCGGTGCCCGCGACTCGCTCATCTACCCGATCATCTACCAGGACATCGACTACAAAGGCCGCTTCTTCTCGCGCGGTTTCGATTTCCTGGGGATCTACGCCGTCAACAACGACATCTGGCAGGTTGGCGCGGATTTCCAGTTCGACCCGACCTGGCGCAAGAGCAAGGACGACAGCCGGCTGAACGGCCTGGGCGACGTCAACATGACCGTGCGGGCGCGGGCATTTGCGCAGGCACAGGTGTCGTTCGTGACCTTCTCGGCGGATGTCGCGCAGGATATCGCTGGCCAGGGACAAGGCCTGATCGCAAACGGCGACATACTGTTCAGCCTGCCCGCGGGTAAGTGGCTATTCACTTTGGGGCCGGGACTGACGTGGACCAACAGCAAGTACATGCAGACTTTCTTCGGCGTCACGGCGGACCAGAGCGCACGCTCCGGCTTGCCCACGCATGCCGTGGGGGCTGGCCTGCGCGAATGGCATGCCAATGGCATCGTCAGCTATGAAATCTCGCGCAACTGGTCCGCGCTGGGCTCGGTGACATTTGCACGGTTGCAGGGCGATGCGGCCAGCAGCCCTATCACCGAGCGGCGTCAGCAGTGGACCGGCATGGCCGCGGTGACCTACCGCTTCCGCTAGCCAGCGGCCTTATGGCACGGCCCGCAGTCCTCAGGACCGGCCCGGCCCAGGCACTGCCGTGCCCCCGGCCGCGACCGGGGCGGTGGGCCGCAGCACCAGCCAGACGGCCAGCCCGATCAGCGCCCCGCCCGCCACATGCGCCCATGACAACTGCTCGCCAAGGAAAATGGCGCCCCAGACGATGCCGAACGGCGGGATCAGGAAGGTGACCGTCAGCGAGCGCACTGGTCCGAGGTCGGCGATCAGGCGGTAGTACAGGATGTAGGCAATGGCCGTGCAAAGCATCCCCACCCCGAGCATCGCCAGCCACACGCCCGGCCCGGCAGCCGGCAACGTGTTTTCGCGCGCCAGCGCGATCGCGCAGAACGGCAGCAGGAACAGGCTCGCGCCAAACATGCTGCCAGTCGCCACCAGCCGGCTGTCCAGCCCGCCTTGCGCGGTGATCCAGCGCCGCGCAAGGAAGCCGGCCAGGCCATAGCAGGCGGTCGCCACCAGGCAGGCGGCGGCGCCGAGCATCACCTGCGGCGAAAACGCCACCGGACCGGTGCGGGTCAGCACCGCGACACCGGCCACACCGAGGACAACCCCGCCAGCCTTTGGCAGCGTCAGGCGTTCGCCAAAGCACAGTGCGCCGATCAGGACACCCATCAGCGGCGTCATCGCATTGAACACTGCCGAGTAGCCCGCCGGCAGCCAGAGGGCCGCGAACGAGTACATGACGAAGGGGATGCCGGAGTTGATCACGCCCAGCGCCATGACCTGCCGCAACTTGCCCCGCATATCCCAGCGCACGCGCATAAGGGCCAGGCAGACCGCAAGGGTGATTGCGCCGATCAGTACGCGCAGGAAGGCCGCGGTCAGCGGGCCGAGCACCGGCGCCCCGATCCGCAGGAACAGGAAACTGGCGCCCCAGATGGCGGCAAGGCTAAGCAGGCGAATCAGGTCGGCGGGTTTCATGTGAGGGCATCGGGGATGGTGTGCACGGATTAAACCCCGCAGCCTGCGCGGCCGCAAGCTGGATTCGGACATCTCCCTGTCTCAAACAGGCGCCGCAGGCAGGCACCAGAAACAGACCAAAAAAGTGTCGCATTAAGCTCTCACATGCAGAATCGCAACGTTCATACCCTACTGATGAGGGGACGCCCACATGTGGTACGTGACAAGTCGTATTTAATTATTTTAAAATCTGATCTGCGCCAGAGTTAATTGACCCCTCCGACGCATTCCCGACAAGCCGCCACTCACGTGGCGGCTTCTTTTTTTTGCGGCGCACGGTTCACAACTATAAATCAACGTCAACCGCAACGGGAGATGCCGCGTTTGCAGCGTCATGAAACGACAGTTCCTTGGCTTGCTAGCCCGCATCTACGTCCTCCAATTTGCCGTCGAGGTGCCGGCCACCGTGGCCATGCTGGCCGAGATGCTGATGGAGTACGGCTTCCAGGTCGACATCGGCACCGTCCGCCCCTTGCTGCGTGCCTTGCAGATGGAAGGCTATCTCGAGAGCGTCCTGCGCGACGGCATCGGCCGCGTCTACCTGATCACGGAGCGTGGCCGGGAAGAGCTGCAAAGCAGCCGCGCCCACGTCGACGATCTCCACCGCCGGCTGCACTCCCGCAACAATCCTTCGGAAATCTCCCACAGCTGATTGCCCCGGAGGCCGGCCAACGATATTGGCCGCCCCCCTGGCGCCGCCACAGACCCGGCGGCGGCGCGAGCCCGTACGGGCTTCTCCGATCGCGTTTCCCCCGGACACGTCCCCCGCAAAATCGTCCCATGCAGGACAACTCCGCCGTAATGCTGCATGCGATGCATAACGTACCCGTTTCTGCGTGAGGCAACATGCTTCGCGTCAATGAATAAGGCCCGGCAAGGCCGGCGCGCGGTTGCACCGGCCTCACCGGGCCTGCTGACTGACTGCTCTTGCTGGCTTACTTTTTCTCAGCCTTGCCTTCGTAGCGCTTGCTCCATTCGGCGAGGATGCGATCGCGATTGGCGCTGGCCCAGGTGAAGTCGTTCTTGATCAGGCGCTTCTCGTAGTCAGCCGGCAGCAGCGGATCCGGCTTGGCAATGCCCGGAATGGCCAGGACCGCGAAATTCTTCTCGTACAGCGCCATGGCCTCGGACGAGGCGGAGAAGTCGGCGAGCTTGCGCGCGGCGTCCAGGTTCTTGGTGCCCTTGATGATCGCGGTGGCCTCGATGTCCCAGCCCAGTCCTTCGGCGGGCAGCACGATATCGATCGGCGCGCCTTCCTTCTTGGACTTCATGGCGCGGTATTCAAACGCGATGCCGATCGGGAACTCGCCCTGGGCGGCCATCTTGCAGGGCTTGGAGCCGGAGTGCGTATACAGGCCGATGTTCTTGTGCAGGGCGTCCATGTAGGACCAGCCCTTCTGCTCGCCCATCATCTGCAGCCAGGCGCTGACATCCAGGTAGCCGGTGCCCGACGACGCCGGGTGCGGCATGACGATCTTGCCCGCGTATACCGGCTTGGTCAGGTCGGCCCACGACGTGGGCTTGGGCAAGCCCTGCTTCTGTGCCTCGATCGTGTTGAAGCAGATCGCGGCGCCCCAAACGTCCATGCCGACCCATGCCGGCGGGTTGGCGGCGCTGCGGTATTGCGCATCCACCGCGGCCAGGTTCTTGGGCGCGTAGGGCTGCAGCATGCCTTCCTTGTCGAGGATGGCGAGGCTGGAGCCCGCCAGGCCCCACACCGCATCGGCGCGCGGCGCGGCCTTCTCGGCCAGCAGCTTGGCGGTCACGATGCCGGTGGAATCGCGCACCCACTTGATCTCGATCTCGGGATTGGCTTTTTCGAAGGCAGCCTTGTAGGCGGCAATCTGGTCGGCTTCGAGCGCCGTGTAGACCGTCAGCACGGTGCTGGCATGGGCGGCGCCGGCCAGCAGCGAAAAGGCGGCCACAGCGGTGGCGGTGCGGAACAGGTGAGGCATGGTTTCTCCTTGGGATGCGTGTCTTGGTGTCGGGCAAACAGGGTTGGCAGGTCTCAGCCTTGCGGCGCGCGCCAGGCTTGGGTGCGCCGCAGCCAGCCGCGCGCTGCGCCCGTCAGCAGCAGGCAGGCCAGTGCGGAGGTCAGCAGGATCAGCGTGGACATGGCCGCCGCCGGTGCGGTGTCGCCGGCATCGTCCATGTTCAGCACAGAAATGGCGGCCAGCACGGTATCCGGGCTGTAGAGGAAGACCACGGCGGACACCGTGGTCATCGCCGAGACAAACAGGTAGCGGAAGATATCAATCAGCGCCGGCAGGCAAATCGGCACCGTCACGCGCCAGCAGGTGACCAGCGGCGCCACGCCGAGCGAAAGCGCCGCGGCTTCGAACTCCACATCGAGCTGGCGCAGCGCGGCGGCGGCAGTGAGATGGCCCGTGGTGTAGAAGTGCGCCACGTTGCAGATCACCAGCAGCGTCATGGTGCCGTACAGCGTGTGCAGCGGATTGGACGGCGCGTTGAAGAAGAACACGTAACCCAGCCCGAGGACCAGGCCGGGCACCGCCATCGGCAGCACAAAGCCTGCCCGCAGCACGCCATGCAGCCAGGCCGGCCCGCGCGTGCGTTCGGTCAGCCAGGCGCCGAAGAAGATCGCCAGCGTGCCCGCCAGCGCGGTAAGCGCGGCCAGGCGCAGGCTGTTGCGGTAGGCCAGCCAGCCGCCGCCGTCCATATTGTCGAAGTCGTAGTGCGCCAGCGTCAGCTGCAGGTTGTACGGCCACAGCTTGACCAGCGAAGCGCCCACCGCCGCGGCCAGCACAGTCAGCAGGAGAGCCCCGGTCACGATCACCACGAGCGTGCAGCAGGCGTCGCGCAGCGGGTCACGGCCAGGCACATAGACCTGCGCGCGGCTTGACATCTGCGCGCGCTGGCGGCGCTGCATGGCGATATCCACGCCGAAGGTCAGCAAGGCCGGCAACAGCAGCAGCATGCCGATCAGCGCGCCGCGCGCGAACTGCTGCTGGCCTACCACCGCCTTGTAGGCTTCCAGCGCCAGCACCGGGTAGCCGCCACCCACCACCTTGGGCACGCCAAAATCCGTCACTACCAGCGTCAGTACCAGGCAGGCCGCGCCAAACAGCCCGTGGCGGGCCCCTGGCAGCGTCACCGTCAGGAACGTCCGCCACGGCGAAGCGCCCATCGCGCGCGCGGCCTCGTACAGGCGCGCGTCGGCCAGCGAGAGCGCCGCGATCAGCACCATCAGCGCGTGCGGAAAGGTGTAGAAGGCCTCGCCCAGCACGATGCCCCAGAAGCCATAGATGCCGCCCGCGCCAAACGCGCCTTTGAAAATGCCCTGGTTGCCGAACAGGTAGACCAGCGCGATGCCCGGCAGCAGCGAGGGCGCAAACAAGGGCAGCAGTGCGATGCCGCGCCACAGCGGCTTGAAGGCGATACGCGAACGCTGCAGCGCATAGGCAAAGCCGAAGGCCAGCGGCACCACCAGAGCGGCCACGGTCAGGGAGACGGCGAGACTGCGCCCCAGCAGCGGTACGAAATTGGGATTGGCTGCAAGCTCCGCCATGCGCGCGGGAAGGGCCCAGTGCCCGGCCTCGTCGAACCAGGCTTGTCCGAACAGCGCCAGCAGCGGCAGCACCAGCGCCACGGCCAGCGCCGCCAGCCAGAGCCATTTCATCGCGGCGGGCGCGCCGTGGGCGATGCGCTCCGCCAGGCTGCCGGCGCCGCGCGCGCGGCTGGCGACGGTGGCAGCATCGTTCGCATTGGCGGCGGCCACGGGCAACGCGCGCGTCATGCGAACACCTGCAGCGCCTGGCTCGGCAGCGACACCCAGAACTTGTGGCTGCCCTGCGCCGGCAGCAGGTGGCGTTCCTCGCGCAGTACGTCGGCGAACAGCGTGATGCCCGGCAGGCGATCGGCCTCCAGCATCAGGCGGTAGCGGCTGCCCAGGTAGGTCTGGTCAACGATGCGCGCCAGCAAGCGGTTAGGCTCGCCGTCGGCAGGGTGCAGCCGGACCGCTTCTGGCCGGCAGCACAGGCGTGCGGCGCCATCGGCGACCTCGCCGGCGCGGGCCGGAGAAACCGCCAGCTCAAGCTCGCCCACGCTGAAGGTGCCGCGCCCGCTGAGCCGTCCCGCCAGCCAGTTGGCCTGCCCGATAAACTCGGCGACGAAAGGCGACGCCGGGCGCTCGTAGATTTCGCCGGGCGTGCCGACCTGGGCGATGCGCCCGCCGTCCATCACGGCGATGCGGTCCGCCATCGCCATGGCTTCTTCCTGGTCGTGCGTGACCATCACGGTGGTGACGTTCAGGCGGCGCTGCAACTGGCGCAGTTCCAGCCGCAGGTGCTCGCGCACGCGCGCGTCGAGCGCCGACATCGGCTCATCGAGCAGCAACAGCGAGGGCGCCGGTGCCAGCGCGCGCGCCAGCGCCACGCGCTGCTGCTGGCCGCCGGAGAGCTGCCCGGGAAACTTGCGCTCGCTGCCGGCCAACCCCACCAGCGCCAGCATTTCATCGACGCGCGCCTCGCGGTGCGCGCGCGTCATGCCGCGGCCCTGCAGGCCGTAGGCTACGTTCTGCGCCACGGACAGGTTGGGAAACAGCGCATAGGACTGGAACAGGATGCCGTAGTCGCGCGCTTGCGGCGGCAAGCCGGTCAGCTCCCGCCCGCCGGCGTGGATGCGCCCGCCGTCTTCACGCTCCAGCCCGGCGATGATCCGCAGCAAAGTGGTCTTGCCGCAACCCGACGGGCCGAGCAGGCACAACAGCTCGCCTTGCGGCACCGACAGCGAAACACCATCCAGTGCCTGGAAACCGCCTGCCCCGCCGAAACGCTTGCCTACCCCTTCGATCGCCAGGAACGCGCGCTCCGGCACGGACTCACCTGCTTGCATGAACAACCCTCTGCGCTTTGATAACAGCGGGCAGCATAGGGAAGCCGGATGCCAGGCGTGTGGCAGCCGGGCAAAGAATCCCGATAAGGGTATTGGCGGATTTTGGGGTCAGTAGCCTGTCGGCACTGCCTGCACCTTGGCGTGCATCGTCGCTTTCCCGCCCGCCGCGCAGATCTCCATCAGGCCGGCAAGCGGCACCGGCTGCCAGAACAGGTAGCCCTGTACCGCGTCGCAGCCCCGGTCGCGCAGGAAGGCGAACTGCGCCGGCGACTCCACGCCTTCGGCCACCACCTGCAGATGCAACTGGTGCCCGAGGGTAATGATGGCGGACGCCACCGCCTGGTGATGTTCATCATGAGCCACGTCGTCGACAAAGGATTTGTCGATCTTGAGCTTGTCGATCGGCAGCCGCGTGAGGTAGTTCAGGCCCGAATAGCCGGTGCCGAAATCGTCGATCGACAAGCCCACGCCGAGCGCGCGCACGCGCTCGAAGGTATCGATGGTCTTGCTGCCGCCCTCGATCAGGATGCCCTCGGTGACCTCGATGGTCAGGCTCGCCGCCGGCAGGCCGGCCGCCGCCAGGCATTGCGTGACCATGGCGGGAAACCCGGCCTGCCGCAGTTGCAGCGGCGAGATATTCACCGCCACCTCCAGGTCCAGCCCGAGGCTGGTGCGCAACTGCTGGATCTCGCGGCAGGCGGTGGCCAGGATCCATTCGCCCAGCGGCATGATCAGGCCGCTCTCTTCGGCGATGGGGATGAACTCGGCCGGCGGGATCACGCCGCGCTCGGGCGTGTCCCAGTGAATCAGCGCCTCCACGCCGAGGATGCGCAAGGTGGCGGCATCGACGATGGGCTGGTAGCGCAGCCTGAAGGCTTGCGCGGCCAGCGCGCGCCGCAGCAGCCCCTCGATGGTGAAACGTGCCATCGACGCCTCCGCCATTTCGCTGGAGAAGCGGCTGAGCTGCGCGCCACCGCCACGCTTGGCCGCGTACATGGCGGCATCGGCGTTCTTTAGCAGGTCGGCGAGGTTGTCGCCGTCGTCGGGACAAATCACCATGCCGATCGAAGGCGTCACACGCAGCCGCTGGTTGCCCAGTTGCAGGTCTTCCGACAAGCGCGCCAGGATCTTGGCGGCGACCAGCTCGGCCTCGCTGTCCTGGCTCACCGGGTCGAGCACCACCACGAACTCGTCGCCGCCCATGCGCGCGACGAGGTCGGCGTGGCGCACGGCGGCCTTGAGGCGGTCGGCGACGATGCGCAGGACCTCGTCGCCGATGTGGTGGCCGAGCGATTCGTTGATGCGCTTGAACTGGTCGAGATCGAGCAGCAGGAGCGCGATGCGCTCCCCCTTGCGCAACGCGCGCTGCAGCACCAGCTCCGTGCGCGCATGGAGCTGGGCACGGTTGGGCAAACCCGTGAGGGCGTCGTGATGCGCCAGGTGCCGGATATATTCGTCGGCACGCTTGCGCTCCGTCAGGTCATGCGCGATAGCGAGATAGCCGCCGGCATCCAGCCCCGCGATGACGGCGCCGCCGGCTGCGGCAGCCGCCGGCGGT
>NZ_JFJV02000007.1:8438-9189 GCF_000611145.1 Cupriavidus sp. SK-3
TTCGTCCGAGGCGCCGGGGGCGCGCGCCTCGGGCAGCGCGGTCAGCGTCAGCTGCACCGGCAAGCGCGAGCCGCCCTTGCGGACATAGGTCCACTCTTGTTCATCGGCCAGCCCGAGGCGCGCCTTGCCGACCACGGCAGGCAAGCCTGCGGCGACCGGCTCGCCCAGCTCGTGCGTCAGCGCGGCGGCGCGCACCGCGACCTCCCGGGGGTCGAGGAGATCGAGAAAGCGCATGTGTCCGGCCACCTCGCCGGCCTGGTACCACAGCATGCGCTGGGCGGCGCGGTTGATGCCCGTCACCAGGCCATCGCGGTCGAAGGTAATGACGCTAAGCGCCGTGTGGTCAAGCACGCGGGCGCTGCGCTCGGCCTGCTCGGCGGCAGCCAGTTCGGCGCGGCGGATGGCGCTCAAGTCGGTCACCACCCACATCACGCGGCCGGGACCGGCGGCGGGCACTGGCGTCACGGCTACGCGCACGGGAAAGACCGTGCCATCGGCCTTGCGGGCGCGGGTCTCGCGCCTCCCGTCCGGCGCGAGCGCGGGCAGCATGGCGGCGTCGGGGAGCAAGGTGGCAATGGGCGTACCGGCGAACTGGTCCGCCGCTTTGCCGAACAATGTCGTGGCAGCGGCACTGGCGATCTGGACCTGGCCACCGGCATCGCACACCAGGAAGGCATCGGTGGCGCTGGCCAGGCCCGCGCGCTGCAATGCGGCGTCTGCCTGCCGGCCCTGGCGGGCTCGCGCCGCGAGC
>NZ_JFJV02000007.1:9232-21053 GCF_000611145.1 Cupriavidus sp. SK-3
TGCCGCGCCAGCACCAGCACCAGCCACGCCGCCATCAGCGTCGCCGCCAGGCCGCCCGCCAGCGTCAGCCGGGAGCGCCGCGGGCGATGCGCCGTCTCGAAGGCTGGCAGGGTGGTGGCGCGCAGGGTCCAGATCCGGCCGCCGAATGTCAATTCGCGCTCCGCCTGCTGCTGCGGCGCCGGCGCGGCCGCCGCCACGGGCTCCGCGTCGCCGGCCAGCAGCGCGCCGGGCCGGGTGTCGCGCCCGTCATAGAGCATCAGCGACAAGGCGCCGGCAGCGGGCAAGCCGACGCTGCGCAACAAGTCCTCCAGGCGCAAGGACGTATAGACGTAGCCGGTCACGGCCAGCTGGCGCTGGACCGGCGTGTTCAGCGGCAAGCCGCTGCCGTACACCGGCAGGTAGAGCACCGCGCCGCGTTGCGGCGCCTGCGTTTCGTTCTCGTGCACGAGTTCCACGCCGGTGGTCAGGCGCACCTCGCCGCTGTTGCGGGCAGCCTCGGCGGCGGCCCGGCGCACGGGGTCCGAAAGGATGTCGAAGCCAAGCGCCCGCGTGTTGCGCCCGGCGAAGGGCTCGACATAGACAACCGGCGCGTACACGTCGCGCGGGCCCAGCGGGTAGACCTCGAAGCCTGGCTGCCCCTGGTGACGTATCGTCTCGACCAGCCAGTCGAGCTCCCTGGGAGGGGTCAGGCGCGCATAACCGATCGATTGCGTGCCGGGCGGCAGCTCGTCCAGCTGCGTGGTGTACAGGTAGTTGCGCCATTGCTCGCGCGTGGCGACGGGATCGGCGGCGAACAGTCCCGCGGTCCCGCGCAGCAATTGCTCGTTGTCCTGCAGGCGCCGTTGCAAGGCCGTAAAGACCGGCGAGAACAACGCATCGAAATCGTCGCGCACCACCCGGTCCTCCAGCGTGCGCATGCCGTACCAGGCGCCGCCCGTGGCCAGGGCGCCGGTAGCGGCAACCAGCAGGGATAGCAAGACGGGCGAAAGTGAGGGCAGTTTCATGAACAGGGGGAGCGGATGGGAGCCCTCGACGGCCTCACCCTGCCGCCGCAGGGCTTCGAGCCACTATACCGTGGCGTCAACCGCTCGCCCACCCCCGGCATCCCGGAGTAACGTGCGGCGCCACACGCACTCGCGCGGCACACCCCGCGCACCCATCCGGACTCGCGCGGGGCAGGCGCTTGTGGTAGGGTTGGCGGGCCCGCAAGCCTGCCGGAGCCCGACTCCCGGCAGCTATGCGGGCCGGCCGGCCAGAAGGCACGCGCCATTCCCCGACACCGCCGGCTCGCATGCCCCAAGTTTCGCTTTCCCTGAAGGCGCGTCTCGCGCTGATTACCACGGCGTTCGCCGCCGTACTTGGTACCGGCATCGTGCTGGCTTCGCTCTATTATGCGCACGACGACCTGCGCGCCGCGTTGCAGGACCAGCAGGACTCCATCGTCAAGCTCGCCTCGGACCAGCTCGACACCGCGATGGAAGACCGCGTCACCCTGCTATCCCATGTGGCCCCGCAGCTCGCCGGGGAGCTCGGGCGCCCCGGCGCCGAATTGCGCCGCCTGCTGGAACGGCGGATCCCCGTTCCGGGCACCTTCAATTCGTTCATGGTGGCCGATGCCCAGGGCCGCATCCTGGCCCACGACGGCGTGCCGGTGAACGTCGGCGACCGCGACTATTTCCGCGAGGCCGCGCGCACCCTGGAGCCGGTGATCACGCCGCCCATCCGCGCCCGCATCAATGGCGCGACCGGGGTGCTGGTGGCCGTGCCGATCGTCTCCCCGCAAGGCGAATTCGTCGGCCTGCTGGGGGGCTTGCTCGACCTGTCGAGCGCCAACTTCCTGGTGGAAATCACGCACAACCGGCTTGGCACCACCGGCTTCTATTGCCTGGTATCGGCCGGGCGCATGCCGGTCTACGTGCGGCACCCGGATCCGGGCATGACGGCGCAACCGGCACGCGCGCTGGGCGATACCTGTGGCGTCTATGATCGCAGCAGCGCTATCGAGTTTCTCTCGCCTTCCAGGCCGCTGATTTCCCGCTACCTGATGGAGAGCACGGGATGGGAGCTGGTGGCGGTGCTGCCCGCGCGCGAGGCCTTCGCCCCGCTGCATGCCATGCAGGCGCGCTTCCTCGGGCTGGCCTTGCTGGCGCTGGGGGTGGTGGCGCTACTGATCTGGCTGACCCTGCGGCACCTGCTGGCGCCGCTCACGCGCCTGCACCAGGTGGTACGCGACAGCGCCCACGACCTTGCCGCCTACGAACGGTTGCCGGCACTGCAGAACGATGAGATCGGCGATCTCGCGCGCGCCTTCGGGCAGTTGATGCATGACGTGCGCGAGCGGCGCGAACAGCTCGACCTGAGCGAGCGCCAGCTGCGCGCGGTCACCGATACGCTGCCCGCGCTGCTGGCCTTTGTCGGGCCCGACGAACGCTATGTCTTCAACAACCTGTCCTATGAGCGGACCTTTGGCATTCCGGTGCAAACGCTGCGCGGCATGACCGTACGCGAGGTGATCGGCGAAACCCGCTATGCGCGCGTCCGGCCGTTCCTGCAAAATGCCTTGTCCGGTACCTCGGTAACGTTCGAGGTGGAGGAAAGCGATCCCGAGTACCGCTGCATGGAAACCAATTTCCGCCCCGAATGGAGCGCCGACCACAGCCAGGTGATGGGCGTGCACGTGCATGTGCAGGACGTGACCCAGCGCAAGCTGGAGACCATGCGGCTATCGCGTATCTCCCGGCTGGATCACCTGACCCAGTTGCTCAATCGCGGCGCCTTCGAGTCGCTGTTGCAGGCGGCCATGGCGCGCAGCCGTGAAGATGGCCGGCTGATGGCGCTGCTTTACCTGGACATGGACCGCTTCAAGGCCGTCAACGATTTCCACGGCCATATCACCGGCGACCTGCTGCTGCAGGCCTTCGGGCGGCGGCTGCTGCGCTGCGTGCGCGAACGCGACACCGTGGCACGCCTGGGCGGAGACGAGTTCGCTGTGGTGCTGGAGGATATCGGCGGTGCCGCCAACGCGCGGCGTATCGCCCAGGCCATCGTGCATTCGGTTGGCAGGCGGTTCTTTATCGATGGCGTGTTCGCGGATGTCGACGTGAGTATCGGGGTGGCGCTCTATCAGGGGGCGCCGATGCCGGACCAGGAGCTGATGCGGCAGGCCGATACGCTGCTCTATCGTGCCAAGGCCGCGGGGCGCGGGCGGTTCGAGATGGGGCCGGAGGCGCTATTGGGGGAAGGGGACGAGGACTGAAACCGGCGCCGCCGGCCAGGGAGGCGGCACGGCTTGCACAGCGTCGCGAAGCGCGGCATCACCCCGATTCCCGAAACGCCGGACACGGACGGCGATGCCTTGCCCCGCGTCCCGCGGCGCTTCGGAAAACGGATGTCGGCGATGGTCCGCGCGGGCGCCTGCACCCGGGCGCGGCAGGTCAATGCAAGCGCCCATACTTTGTCGCTGCTTTCCTTCCCTTTACTTGCCTTGCGGCAGCGCTGCGCCTACTCCTTGCCCTCGTTGAACGGCACGTGCTTGCCGTCCCGCGACTGATACCCAAGCTTGGTGTCCGCCCCCATCATTCGCTCCCACGCCACCATCGCGTCGGCCACGGCATTGGGCTCGCCCTTGAACACAAGCACATCGTTCCCGCAATTGGGACACTGCCCGCCAAACACCGCATCGATGCCACGCAGGTTAGGCGCATCGATCGCATCGAAGGTGCTGAACGCCGTCTTGCACGAGCCGCACACCAGTTGCGCGGGCCGCAGGCCCTCAAGCCGTGTGCGTGCCTGCTCGGCACGCTCTGCCTGGCTGCCCCGTCGTTTTGCTTCACCCATGATGAACTTCCTTCCACAGCCTGTTTGCTGCGCTCTCACTTGATTGATGGATCGTCGCGCGCCCGGCTCCTCCGTATGGTCCCGTGCTCATTCAAAACGGCACCGGGCCAATCGCCGATTGCGGCTGTACCGGCGGGAACGCGATCTGACCGGTCTGGCGTTGCAGCGAATAGCGCACGTAGACGCCGGCATACCACTGACTGTAGTCACGCGCGTTGTCGAGCCCGACCAGGCCACCCACAAACAGTTGCTGGGCCGCCTGGTACTCCACCGAGCCAACCAGATTGTAGGCCACGCCGGTCTTGGACTGCCCCGGATATACCGCACTGCTCGAGTTGGTCAGGCCAGCCTTGAAGGCCTTCGACGCCGCGTCATTGGCGGCCGACTGGGCTGCCGCATCGGTCGGGAAATAGTTCGAAGCATCCTCGCGGAAGGCCTGCATGCCGAGCCCGCCGCGCACATTGTAGGCCAGCCGCCCGCTGCGGCCCGCCAGCGAGAGCGGCACCGTCACGGCGAAGTACGTCTGCGGGCTGAAATAGCCGCCCTGCCCGAACGTGAAGTAGCGCAGGTTGTCCGAGTAGCCCATCGAGGTGAAGTTGACGCCGCTCATCAGCCGCTGCTCGGCGTTGTCGATCAGGCGCAGGTAGAAGCCGCCGCCGCCTTCCCAGCGGTTGTTGCGCATGACGTTGTGCCCGGTCAGCACGCCGTAGCCGCCATAGCCGTAGATGCCGAAGAGGCCATCGTCCCAACCAAGGTCGACGCGGCCGCCGCTGTTCATCACGCCACCCCACTGCAGGCCGACGCGATCGTCGCTGACGCCCGCGTAGGACAGCAGGCTGTCCGTCACGGGCCGGCGCGACGCGCCCAGCGACAGCGTGGTGCGCTGCGTCACCGGCAGGCTGAGGCGAGCGCCGGCGTTGACGTCGGTATAGCGGAAGCCCAGTGGCGTGCTGCCGATATCGGCCTTGAAATTGTCCGACTCGTAGGCCACACCGAGCGCCACCCCAAAAGCGTTCTGCGAGCCTGGCGAAGTGGACTGCAACGGCGTGCCGTTCAGGTTGACCGGCGCCCCTCCCACCGGGAAGGCCAGCGGACCGCCGCCAAATCGCGAGGCGCTGTTGTAGTCGCCGCCCACCGAGCCGGCGTCGAGCGCGACCGGCGTCACCCGTGCCACCAGCTTGCCGTTGCCGGCGGCCATCTTGGCCTCCGCCACCACCTGCATTTCGGTGAGCTGGCTCATGCCAGAGTCGCCGTTGCGCCCACGCAGCGTGGGGCCGCCGGCGAAGGTGCTGCTGCGCTGCGCCTCGATCTCGCGCAGTTCATCTTGCGCGGTCCTGGGCCCCACAGGATTCGCCTGCGAGTCGGCATCGGCCAGCCAGGGCGCGCGAGACTGCGCGCCGATCGGCTGGCGCGCTGGCGCGGCGGGCACGGGTGCCGCCGCGTAACCGCCGGCCGGCACCGCGTATTGCGCCCCTGGATATTGGGGAGCCGCCGCAGCCTGCGGGACCGGATACGGAACGCCGGGCTGCTGGGCGGCCTGCACGTTGCCCGGATAGGCCGGATAGGCCGGGGCCGGTGCCGGGTAAGCGGCATAGCCTTGATTGGGCTGCGTGGCCTGGTTAGCCGCCTTGGTGCTGCCGCGCGTGTTCTTGCCACGCGTGCCGGCGGTGCTGTAGGGGGCCTGCGCCGGGGCGGGCGCCTGCTGCGGATAGTAGGCTTGCGGCTGCTGGATAACGGGAGCCATCGGCTGCCCGCCGGCGGACACCGGCGCCGGGATATAGGGCTGCGAGGGCTGCCCGCCTGCACTCATCATTACTGGCGCCGGGATCATCGCGGGCTGGGGCGCCGCCACGGCACGGCTGGGGCCTGGCACGACCGGATAGGGCGCCTGCGAGCCGGGCGGCGGCAACTGCGAGCTATCCCGCTGGCCGGGCAATCCGACAAACGGGTTGGACGGCACACGGTCAAAGCCCGCGCCACCCGGGCGTGCGGAGCGGCTCGGAGTTCCCAGTGCGTTCTCGGCGGCCACCGCCGCGCGGAAATAGTCCGCCGCGCGCGAGGTCTTGCCCTCGGCGCGATAGAGCCGCCCGGCGGCGGTCAGCACCTTGGGCGAGTTGGGCGCCTGCGCCAGCGCCATCTGCAGCGTGCCTTCGGCCCAGCTGTATTCCTTGGCGGCGGTGGCCGTGCCGATGGCCGCCAGCATCAGGTCGAGGTTGCGCGGATCCTTCTCCAGCACGCTCTCGTACAGCGTCAGTGCCTTCTTGTTCTCGCCGGCCTGGGCGTACATGCGCGCCAGGCTGGCACGCACGGCGCCGTTGCCCGGACGCTCGGACAGCGCCGGCGCCAGCATGTCGTAGGCGGCCACCAGGTCGCCGCTCTCGGTCAGCGCGTCGGCCTGCCGCACGATATAGGCCACGCGCAGGTCGTCGTAGTCGCGGCGCTGCGATGCGCTCATGCTGGCATTGGCGAGCTGGCGCAGCACGCCGGCCAGTTCCACGTCCTGTTTGGTCTTGAGCAGGATGGCCGCGTACTGCAGTTGCATGCCGACATCCGGGCGCACCGTGCGGCTCATCACGTTGCGCATCAGCGACAGCGCGCGCGCCTCGTCGCCGGCATCGGCATAGGCCAGCGCCAGCGCGCCAAGCTGGTCTGCGTCCTGCTGGGCGTAGCGTTCGGTCTGTTGCAGCACGCCAAGCGCGGCGGCTTGCTGGCCGGCGGCGGCGAGTCCGCTGGCGCGCTCGGCTTCGGCGTGCACCCACAGGCGACGCTGCAGGGTGCCCATGTCACGGGTGCGGTTCTGCGGGGGAATACGCTCCAGCGCGTCCAGCCCGCTTTGCCAGTCGCCGGTTTCGGCGGACAGCAGCGCGCTGGCGTACAGCGCGTCAGGCATATTGGGATTGGACAGCAGCAAGCCGTCCATGACGCTGCGCGCCTGCTCCTTCAAACCCATCGCGGCATAGGCGCGCGCCACGTCCAGCCGTACCCACGGGTTGGTGGGATCGGCCGCCATGGCATCTTCCAGCGCGCGGCGGGCGCCGGCGGTATCGCCGCGCTGCAGCGCGGCGCGCGCCTGGCCGCGCGCTTCTTCCGCGCGCAGCTTGCCCAGCGAGCCGACCTTGTCCTGCTGTGCCGGCGTCAGGTTCTGCACGATGGCGAGCGCTTCGGCGCTCTTGTTCTGCGCCGCCAGCACGCCGACCAGGCCGCGCGTGGCATCGGGATTGTCGGGCTGTTGCTTGAGCACCCGCCGGTAAGCCGCTTCGGCCTGGGCGTACTGGCCCTCCTCGGCCATCACGTCGGCCAGCGCCACCTGCGCCGAAGGCTCGCGCGGGTCGAGCCTGATCGCGCGCTCCAGCAGGCTGCGTGCCTCGACGCGATTGCCCGCGCTGCGCGCGGCGCTTGCCTGCTCTGACAGCAGCCAGTACGTGGCGCTGTTCTGCGCGCTGCGGTAGCGCCCGCCCGCGCCATGCTTGGCAGCCTGGTCGAGAAAGTCCACGGCCTCGGCAAACTTCTCCTGCTTGAGCCGCAGCACGCCCATGCCGCCGAGGGCATCGGCGTCGCCGGGATGTTGGGCCAGCGCGGCCTGGAAGCGTTCGCCGGCGCGCTCGAGGTCGCCGGCATCCATCGCGTCGAAGCCCTGCTGCACGATCTGGCGTACCGGGTTGCTGGCGGCGCCGGCGACCTGCGTGGCCTGCTGCTGTTGCTGCTGACCCTTGATCGCATCGAGCTTGGCGCGGATGGTGGCATCGTCGGGATGGCTTGCCAGCCATGCCTGGTACATCGGCGCGTCGGCCGGGCGGCCGCCCAGCCAGGTCAGTGCCCGGCGCCAGCTCTCGGTGGCCGCGGCCGCTACGTCGCTGCTCTTCGAGAGCGCTTCGAGCTGGCGGATACCGTCGCGCCGGGTGGATTCGCGATAGGTCAGGTGTTGCGCCAGCGCGAGCTGGGCACGGTTGTCGGAAGGATTGGCGCGCGCCAGTTGCTCAAGGCCCTTGCGCGCATCTTCCCAGCCTTGCGCGGTGCCGCCCAGCGTCTGGTAGTACTCCAGCGCCAGGTTGCCTTGCGGTACCGCGCCGCCCGCGGCCTGCTGGTAGCGCTTGACCGCTTCCTCGCTTTGGCCGCTGCGCGCCAGCTGGCGCGCCTGCTCGACCTGCCTGGTCTCGCCGCCGCTGCTGATCACCTGCGTCAGGCGCGCCACCAGCGGTGAGTTGGGCTGCGCCTTCTTCAGGCGCTCAAGGTAGGTGCGCGCAGCGTCGGCGCGGCCCGCTTCGGTTTCTGCCACGCCCATGCCGTACAGGGCTTCGGGCTGGTTCGGGTTAAGCCGCAGGATTTTCTGCCATGCTTCGGCGGCGCGATCGCTGCGTCCGCGTTCCTGCCAGTACTTGCCCTGGTCCACCAGCAGCTTGACCGGGTCCTCCTGCGCGGTGGCTGCCGCGGCAAATGCCGTCAGCAGGCTCAGCACCAGCGTCTTGGCGCGCAGGCCCCTGGCCCGCGCGGCGTCGCCGGACTTTGCCAGTCCGTGCGTCGCCCTGGAAGCGGTCGCGCCTCCGGTCATGGCCGGGCGCTTGCGGTTCGACATGTCTTCTCCCACTCCAGCTCCAGTTGCCCCGAAGGCGCGAACCGGAAGCGGCCTTCGGCAAAGCCGAGGCCAAATAATCCCAATACGGTGTCGTAATACGTAGCGGCGGGCTTGCCTTGCGCGGCATCGAGCATCGACTCGGCGCGCGTGCGTTGCACCGCTGCGGCCGGCGATCCCGCTGCCTGCAGGAAAGGCACCAGCGCGGCGGAGAAACCTGTCGGCCCTTCGCCTTCCAGCGCGCCGCTATCGGCGTGCATGCGCTCGGGCGGCGCGGCGCGCCCGGCCATGCGCTGCGCCTGCGGCGCCAGCGCCTTCATCAGCACGCGCCCGGCGGCGTCGCCGCGCGGCGTCATGCCGGCCCAGAGATAGACACGGATGGCATCGTAGCTGCTGACGTCGCCCTTGTCGGGGTCGGCGACAAAACCGCTGCCGGCGTTGTCGCTGCGATAGGCCGACCAGTCCGGCACGATGCCCTGCCGGGCCACCGCCTCAACCAGCTTGCCAGTCTGCGTGGCCAGCGTGCCCCAGGGGCCGGCCGGGTCCGCGGCGGCCAGGCGGCGCAGCAGCGGGACGGGCAGGTAGCTGGCATTGAGGCGCCATTGGCGCGGGCCATCGGCCTTGCCTTGTGCGAAGCCCTGCGGCCCCGGCAACAGCATGGTGCCGAAGCCCGGCAGCGACACGACTTCGTGCTGCGCCGCCAGCTTGAGCAGCGCGCGCGCCGGTTCGGCATAGCGCGGCTGGCGCCACAAGCGGGCAGCCTCGAGCAGGGCGAAGGCGAACCACAGGTCGGCGTCGGAGGCCGGATTGGCGTCGATCACGCCCCACGAGCCGTCGGCGCGGTGGCCCCATTGCCAGGCGGGCAGCTTGTCCTGCAGGCTGCCCGCGCCCAGGTTGGCGATGCTCCACTGCCAGAGCCGGTCGAAGGTGGCGCGGTCGTTGGCCACCAGTGCGAACACCATGCCGTAGGACTGGCCCTCGGAGGTGCTTTGCTGCTCCTTGGTGGAGGGATCGACCACGCGCCCATCGGCCTGCACGAATCGCGACAGGAACTGCTGGTATAGCGGCCAGGCGCAGGCGGCGGGCGCGGCAGGCCTGGGCGTCGCCGCCCCTGCAAGCGCGGGCCAGCCGCCCAGTGCCGCCAGCGCGCCCAGCCCGGGCAGGCCGGCCAGCCAGCGGCGGCGCGGTTGATTTACGCGCAGTTGGTTCACGCTCACTTGCCTTCTCCCCGCTTGCGGCGGGCGGCGCGTGCCCGCAGCGACAGGAAGAGCAAGGCGGCCAGCAGCAGCGCGGACCCGCCGATCATCAGCACCATGGCCAGGGGCCGCTGCGAGAGCCACCACTGCACATAGGTCCAGGGCGGCAGCTTGCCCACGTAGTAGTTCTGCTGGGCCGCCAGGCTGTCGATCTCCTTGCCCCGCACCAGCGCCAGACTGCCCTGCACGTTGGCGACCTGGTCGGGATCGAGCAGTACCTCGGTCATCGCCAGCAGGCCTTGCGGCGCGTTGCTGGTGACCGCGACCACGCTGCGCCCGGACGCCAGCGGCGACTCGAAGGCGCTGAGCGCGGCGTCGGTGCTGGCGCTGCTGATCGACATCCGTGCTTCCAGCGGACGGTTGCGCGTGCCATCCGCGCCGTTCCACCAGCCTGCTACGGTCGAGACAATATCTGTCAGTGAGAAGCGCTTTTCATTGCCCCCCAGCGACACCGGCATGCGCTCGGCCCACTGCGTGAACAGCGGCTGGCTCTGCGTGGTGCCGATCACCAGCAGATCGCGCGCGGACTGCTTGTCGACCTGCGCCGCGACGCTCACGGCCACGCCGGTGGCGGGATAGCCGGTGGACTCACCCATGCGCCCCATCAGCGTGAGATAGGTCGAATAGTCCTCGGCAGCCGGCTTGTCCGGCAGGATCACCGCGGACTCGGACAGATCGGCCATCCGCGTGAACGGGAAGCCGCTGTTGCCGAACACCGCGAGGTCGGGCAGCGCGATAAAGTGCGGCAGGCCGGAGATGTTGAGGGTCGAATCCGGATCGATGGCGCCCTTGACGTTGTCGAGCAGCACGTCCTTGCAGGCACCCTGCTTGAGATAGTCGTAATAGAAGTGGAACTGCAGCTGCGAGTGCGCGGGCAGCATGAACAGCGGCAGGTCGATGTGTTCGCTGACCGGCACCGAGCCATCCGGCAGCACCTTGGCCAGCAACTGGCTGGCGCGGCCATCCTGGTTCTTCACCGAGCGTAGCGGATAGGCACGCAGGAACTGGTTGCTGACGTTGATATTGAGCGTGGACTTGTCCACCACCGGGCGCGGCGTATAGCGATACTTCAGGTCGATCGGGATGCCCTTGGTACGCCAGCCGAACAGGTCGGGCGGCAGGCGGAAATTCACGCGCACGAGGTCGGGGTTGTAGCCCGAGACGTTGAGGTCGCGCACTTCGGCGAGTTCGCCGAAACGCACCGGCCGGTCGCTGCGGATCCAGTTCGGCGCGTCGTAGGGCACGCGCGGCGCCACGTCTTCGAGCTTGTTGATGGTGGCGCTCTGCCCCGACAGCGCGCGGGCGCCGAGCGTGAGCGCTCGCGCCGCGGTCTTCAGCTCCGCGCTGTCGCGCCCCATCACCAGCAGCAGCTTGGCGTTGGCATCGCCCGGATTGGGCACCACCGCGATCGACGGCCCGTTGATGGCGGGCACCTGCACGCCCGCTGGCTTTTCCTCGTTGGTAGCGAACACCACCGCATTGCCTTGGGCCGGCACCTGGTTCAGCGTGGCGGCAAACGATGCGCCGCGATAGCCGGCCAGCGCGCCGAACCACGACGAGACGGTTCCCGCCGCTTCCAGCGTGGCCAGCGACGGCGCGCCGGCGAATACGAAGGGCAGCCTGAGGCGGCCGACGTCGCGGCGATCGAAGAACGGCAGCGGCAGCAGCGACAGTTCGTTGGCCAGTGCCAGCGGCGTCAGCGTGAGTTCCAGCACGCTGCCATTGCCGACGGTGGCCCACAGGCTGGAGTGGAAAGGATCCTCGCAGTCGGTGGTGTAGTGGCCGATCAGTTGCAGGTTGAGGCGGTTGAACTCGGAGATCAGCCGCGGATCGATCGGCACCTCGCGTTCCAGGCTGGTGCCCGCGGTCTCCTTGGGCACCGGCACGGTACCGGCGACCTCGCCGTTGACCATCACGTTGATATGCGACAGCGCCGGTATCAGCGCAGGCGAATAGGTGTATCGCAACTTGAGCCGCGCCGAGGTCACGATCTCGTCGGCGCGGACCGAGAACGGCACGCCGTTGATCGCGTCCACGCCGCGCAACTGGAAGGGCGCGGTGGCGCCCAGCTGCTTGAGCGTGAGCTGGACGGTGCGCGCGCCGCCGCGGGGCGCGCCCGTGGCGGCCTGCGCGGCGCTGGCGGCAGGCGCCTGCGCCG
>NZ_JFJV02000008.1:0-1691 GCF_000611145.1 Cupriavidus sp. SK-3
TAATTACCTTTGACACGGGGCGGGTTGAATCGCGCACCACACTGGCCGGTGTGCTGGCCTTCTTCAACTGCGACGACGACCTGCGCCGACGCACACCGGTGGAGTCCGTGCGACTACGCCATATCGCCCGTGGCGACATCCCCCTCATCCGGCTGGCAAGGGGCAACTTTGCTGTCCGGCCCAGCGGCTCCATGCGCGAGATCCTCGACACCATCATCGGTGAAGTGGACCGGATCATCCTTCGCCCGGACGGGAAAGTGCTTAAGCCTTTCGAGGTCAGTCGCGACGCCTGGGACGCAGCAGTGGCCGCTGGTCGTCTCGGCTATTTCCCGGAGGAGGCGCTGGCGCCGGAATGCCGTGACCAGGGCACGTTGTTCGCAGATCCTGATGCAGCATTCGTCGACCCCGCCTGCTATGTGGAGCAGCAATTTCGTGCTCGCTTCGGCTTCGGCACGAACGGGCCCGAGTACTCACCCGGCGCCGGCATCAATTCGCGCCACGAGGTCCATGTCGCATACGCACTGCAACGAGGCGAGAAAGTTCGCGATTGTGTCCTCAATGGCTATCGCGACAGCCCGGACATCGGCAAGTACGATCTGCTTTGGCTGAAGGATCTGGTTGCCGTGCCGGCCCTACGCGGGGCGCTGCCAGCCGACAAGCTGCAGGCGCTTTGCGGGGTCATGCGGCATGACAACCTGGCGATCACTGCGCACAATGCCGCCCGCCTGATTACACTGGTTAAGCCGCTGCCGGCCGACCGCGCCCGAGTCGCTGTGGATGACGCGCTGTTCGCAGCCGGGATCGTCCCTCCGCCTTCGTTGCCGACCATCGCCCCGCCCACCGGGGAGGACGCGGCACCGGTCTCACCGCTGGCTGCACGCTTGCATTCCCTCATCGCCCGGCATCGCTATACGGAGAGGGCTGCGCGCGCGCAAGAAGAGCAGGCTAAGGGAACGTTGACACAGCGCATGCTTCAGCGTGAACTTCGCCTTGCCACGGTCGAGCGGGACACCACGAGCTATTCGTGGCCTAACCGCTTGGCGCTCGCGGTCATGGAGCGCAACGTGGCGCAGCTGCTTGAAGCGCTGGATAGCCCAACCGATCAGAACGCACTATCCAAGCGGGCCATCCGTGAGGAACTGGGCGTGGTGCTGACCGGCGTGCCGGCGGCTACGCGTCGACGGCGCATCTTTGAACTGTGCGGCTTCTCCGAGGCCGAACAGCGTCAATGGGACATCGAGGCAGCCGCCGCGCGCACCGCGCTTCTGCAAGCCCGTGATGCTGAGCGTGCTCGTGAGCAAGCCGAGGCCGCGCGTTGGCGCCTGCCGGAAGGCCGGGTCTTGAATGGCCGCGAGTATGTGGACATGTGCATCGACGAAGGCTTCCGCCAAATCAAGCACTATCCGCGCGGCAGCGCTCGGGTCTATTACCTTGAGGATCCACAGCGTCGGCTGGCACGTAAGCTGCGAGCCGGGGATGGCACGCTGGCCTATGCCACGGCCCGTCTGGCGGAAGTGCAGTCGGCCATGGCGGCGTAGCGCCTTTCCGTTGTTTCTTCCCCCGGCCAAGTGGCCGGGGGACCTCCTTCTCTAAAAGCCACCCCGCTTCCATCGTCTTTCGAGCAGCATGCCGCGTGTGATTGCCGTTAGGCTTTCCTGCTGAGCGTTGTTCGCACTGGTACGGATCAGTCC
>NZ_JFJV02000009.1:0-1454 GCF_000611145.1 Cupriavidus sp. SK-3
AAGGTCCGATGGAGTTGTCGCCGATGCCGGATTACCACGATCGCAAGCCGTGGTGGATCTTTGTGGACAAGGCCGGCGAAGTACGCATGGCCTTGCCCAAGCAAAGCGCGCTGGACGAACTCTACATCAACGACGCGTGGTACGGCTTGTTGCCTGATAGCTCCTTGCTGGATCCGGCGGGGATTGTGAAGAAGCGGCTGGAAGAGAAAAAAGACTCCTCTACTGTGCATGAACACTTTAAAAGAATGATGAGCAATGTAGTGGATCGGCAAAAGGAGCTGATGAACAACTACCATCCCAACACCTATGCGCTGTACGGAGACGGCGCGCTCGAACCACAACGCTCCGATGACGCACGGGAGTCTCCCAAGCTGGAATTCAGTGAACCGGAGAAGAGCCTGCAAACCTGGGGCAAGGTGGTGTGGCAGGGCGATCTTCCAGAAGGTGTCGGGGAAGCTGAGCTAAAAGCCGCCAAATGGGCTAGCAATGATCGTGACGACCACCGCGGCGTGCTCAAGATCGCGGCAGGCGGTAGAGTCGTCACACTCACCGTGCAACAACAAGCAGTCGCGCCAAAGCCGGGGCAAAAGGACAATGGCATTATCGCCGGCGACGGCACCGTGCCGGCCTGGTCGGCAGCGGCGCAGGGACGCGGACTGATACCTGGCCTATCGAAAGCCAAAGCCAACGGCGTGCAGATGATTTTCGTGCAGGGCGGCTACGACCATCAGAAGTGCTTCGACCATCCCTGGACGCGCTGGGCCACCCTGTACAGCGTGGCGCAGATCGTGCACGGAACCAAGGGGTCCTCCCAATGAGTCCCAGCTCGATTACTTCGCGCGTACTGCGCGGCGCCCTCTTCCTGACGATATGCAGCCTGTCCGCCTGTGCGCGGACGGTTCCCGTGGAGTCCGTAATGACCAACAACCCCTTGCTTGCCGATCCGCGTCCGTGGTGCATTGGCCGACTTGTGATGGATCGCCCTGCGCGTAGCGGACTCAGCTACGAAAAATACGAATACTGGGGCGATGACATTGAAATTGCCAGAGATGTCAGCCCGGGAACGTTTCAGCACAAAGTGGATTCACGCGAAAGCGAGTTGCGAGCCAACAAGCGAACAATATCCATCCCGCTCACCGATGAAATGATGGAAAAGGGAGATAACGGTCTTCATAAGAGCGACGTTCCTTGGCTGGAGCAAGCCGTTTCACCCACACCCAATTCCCGGTTGTTGATTTTCAAAGCGAAAGTGAAAGAGGATTATCCTTTTACCGCTGAGGGCTACGTGCTAGCCGGCAGCACAATGCTGACCCTGAAGTCTGACGTTCAGCGCAGCAGCGGGATACAGAAGTTCACGCAGCTCACAACCGATGAATACCAAAACATCACTTACCGCGATGACTGGACGGTCCCCACGGAACGTGGTTTTTGCATTCCGGGTGCACTGATCGGCG